>NZ_JBJMLX010000578.1:0-29550 GCF_045805085.1 Niastella sp. | reverse complement strand
GGAATTTCGCCCAGGTTTTCGGCCACCATTACCAGTTCATGATAGTTTATATTTTCATCGAGGGTTATAGTGAGCGGTATGGCTTTTTCGGTAAGCCGTTTCTTTGACAGCACCAGCTTTTTATCAACGTAAACCGAAATGGTATCGTTATCAACCGTACCGTTGTCGTAAATATTTATCTCCACCTGGTTGGCGTTGGTGGTAATGGTTTTTACCAGTTCATTTTCCCTGCTGGCCAGCACTTTAGGCACCGGTATGGTAGTCGGCGGCACTTTTACAACTACCTTCTTCATACTATCAACATCCACAATTTTTACATTGGGTTTTGTTTCGGCAGGCGTTTTTACAATGGCTTTATTATCCGGTTTGGTAGTAATAGCTTTGGTAGTAACCGGTTTTTTAGTCACTGTAGACTTTTGCGGATTGGTTTTAGGCGTTGTTTTTACAATAGCCGGTTTATTGGCAATGGTGTCAACCTTTTTAATCTCCGGCTTTTTTTCTGCAGGTTTTTGCTTTTCCTTCTCCTTGTTCGCCAGGAAGGGTTCTTCGTAAAAATCGGAGGTGGTTACCTTGCGCAGAAAAACGGTGCCGCGGCCACAGTTGGTTGAATCCTTTGTATTATAGCTGATGTAGTTCCCTTCCAGGAACTCTTCATCATTTTCTTTGGAATATTTCAGGAACAGGGTCATCACACAGGCATCGCTGCCGCCCGACATCCGCACTTCCACAATTTTCAGTTCTTCCAGCATTACCTGGTGAGTGGCAGGGTTCACGGTTCCCTGGCAGGTGGCCTTCCCGTAAAACACCGTGGTGAGGTAGGAATAGGTTACACCCTTGAATTTTTTATTATTCTGATCTATCTGTACTTCAAACTTATAACGCTCATCATTACCCAATAGATCCATCAGGCGCCCTTGCTGGCCTACCGGAGTTCTTTTAAAATTTCCCCGCCAGATGCCGGTCAGTTCCTGGGCATGGCCACAAAAACTGATTCCCAAAAACAAAAAAAGTAAAACTGATTTCATCTGAAAATATCTATTGATTTTTGGCCAGATGGAACTTACCATGGCAAAATTTTCATTACCCTGTGTGCTATAATGAAAATTTTGCCATGTACGTTTCATCTGAATTTGTTATTTTCTTTGGCCAGCAGCAACCACCTTTTATCTGTAATTGCCGGGTTTTCCCGGTTTTACCGCCCTTTACCGTCGGCCGCCTTTCTGTCACCCGGCAAATTACTTAATAATTAGTTTCTTACGATACACATCGTAAATGGTGGTCTGCAAATTGTTCGTTAAATTTGCCGTTCTTCCGGAATTACGAGACCAATGGTAAGGGATTGTATAACCGGTCACAAAAAAGGAAGTGATAAAATGATAAAAATTACTTTCCCGGATGGAAATGTACGGGAGTATAAAGAAGGAACCACAGGGTTGGAAATAGCGAAGTCAATCAGTGAAGGATTGGCCCGAAAAGTATTGGCCGCAAAAGTAAACGGTGAGGTGTGGGATGCCACACGCCCCATTTACACCGATTCTACCCTTAATTTATTGACCTGGGACGACAAAGATGGTAAAAAAACCTTCTGGCACTCTTCTGCCCACCTGATGGCAGAGGCGGTGGAAAGCTTGTTCCCCGGCGTAAAATTCTGGGTGGGTCCCGCCCTTGACAGCCAGGCAGGATTTTATTATGATATGGACCTGGGCGACCGCAAGCTCACGGAAGAAGACCTGCTGAAGCTGGAAAAGAAAATGAACGAACTGGCCAAACAAAACAACAGCTACGTTCGTAAAGAAATGCCCAAGGCTGAAGCCGTTCAATATTTCACCGAAAAAGGTGATGAATATAAACTGGATCTGCTGAGCAACCTCACCGATGGGGAGATCACCTTTTACACTCAGGGTGGTTTTACCGATCTGTGCCGGGGGCCGCATATTCCATCCACCGCCCCCATAAAAGCCATTAAGCTCACCAGCATTGCCGGCGCTTACTGGAAAGGCGACAGCAATAACAAACAGCTTACCCGGGTTTATGGCGTTACATTCCCTTCGCAAAAGGAACTGGATGAGTATGTGACCATGCTGGAAGAAGCGAAGAAAAGGGATCACCGTAAACTGGGTAAGGAATTGGGAATTTTCACCATGGATGATGATGTGGGTCCAGGCCTGCCTTTATGGATGCCCAACGGAACCATCATTATAGAGGAGCTGGAAAAACTGGCCAAGGAAACCGAACAGCATGCCGGCTATAAAAGGGTAGTGACCCCGCATATTGCCAAAGAAAGCATGTACCTCACCAGCGGTCACCTGCCGTATTACCAGGACAGTATGTTCCCGCCCATGGAGCTGGATGGAACAAAATATTACCTGAAGGCCATGAACTGCCCGCATCACCACAAAATATTTGGGGCGGAACCCAGAAGCTATAAGGATCTGCCATTGCGACTGGCCGAGTACGGTACCTGTTACCGGTACGAGCAGAGTGGAGAGTTGTTCGGACTGATGCGTGTACGTTGTTTACATATGAACGACGCACACATCTATTGCACCCGCGAACAGTTTGCTACCGAGTTCAAGGCTGTGAACGACATGTACCAGAAATATTTCAAAATATTCGGTATCGACAAATATGTGATGCGTTTGTCACTGCACGAACCATCAAAACTGGGGCAGAAATATGTTAACGAACCCGAACTGTGGAAGGAGACCGAGGAAATGGTTCGCCAGGTATTGATAGAATCGAATATACCTTATGTAGAGATCCCGGATGAAGCCGCTTTTTATGGCCCCAAGATCGATGTACAGATCTGGAGCGTGATAGGCCGTGAATTTACGCTGGCCACCAACCAGGTTGACTTTGCCCAGGGCCGCCGGTTTAAGCTGGAATATACCAATAAGGAAAACTCAGCAGATACCCCATTGATCATTCACCGGGCACCATTAGGCACCCATGAGCGGTTCATTGGCTTTTTGCTGGAGCACTATGCTGGTAAATTCCCGCTGTGGCTGGCACCGGTTCAGGTAAAGATCTTACCCATTAGTGACAAGTTTTTACCGTATGCAAATAGTGTATTAGAATCCCTGAAAAATGCAGATATTCGTGCTGAAGTGGATGACCGGAACGAGAAAATTGGCAAAAAGATCCGCGATACCGAACTCATGAAAGTGCCGTACATGCTGGTTGTTGGCGAAAAAGAGATGAATGAGAACCAGGTGGCTATACGCAGACAGGGTAAGGGCGATCTGGGGTCAAAAGGTGTTGAGGTATTCATCAGCGAGGCCAAAGCCGAGATCAAAGAACGCCGGGGTGAATAATATTGTGTTTTGACAATTCTATAGTTTTCATAACTTAGAGTCAGAACATTTTGATCCGTAATAAAATTTGAAAACAAAATCAACATTCAAAAACCGGTAATTCAGTAATAACACTGGTTACCAAGAACTAAAAATTGTTTAACTAAAAGATTTAAATGGCATTTCCACCGCGACAACCGAGAGGTAATTTCAATCCCCGATTTAAGAAGGAACAACAACAGGAACATCGCACCAATAACATGATTCGCGTACCACAGGTACGGTTGGTGGGCGATAATGTAGAAGTAGGAGTATATTCTATCCAGGAGGCGCTAAAGATGGCGCAGGAGCAACAGCTTGACCTGGTTGAAATTTCACCACAGGCTGACCCGCCCGTTTGTAAAATCATTGATTATAATAAATTCCTGTACGAGAAGAAGAAGAAGGAAAAAGAGATGAAGGCCAAAAGTAAAACGGCCGAGGTAAAAGAGATCCGTTTTACGCCTGGTACAGATGATCATGACTTTGATTTTAAAGCACGCCACGCCGAAAGCTTTTTAAAAGAAGGCAATAAAGTAAAGGCGTATGTGCAGTTTAAAGGCCGCGCCATTATGTTCAAAGAACGGGGTGAGCTGGTATTGTTGAAATTTGCAGAACGCCTGGCAGAAGTAGGGCAGCCCGAAGGCTTACCCAAACTGGAAGGCAAACGCATGCTGATGATCATTTCGCCTAAGACCAATAAGAAGAAGAAAGAAGGGGCTTAGGTCAATAATAAGATTGAAACGTTATCGAAAGAGCATTCTGCTTCAGCGGGATGCTCTTTTATATTAAGAAGAGGGTTAATCAGTTAACCAGTTAACCAGGTCTTAAATCCCGGTCTTGTTAACTTGTCAACCCTATCAACTTGTCAACTATCAACTAATATCCTGAAAATAAGCACCTTAGCAATAGAGCATTTTTAAAGATTCCTTTTGCCTGTATTAAGAAAAAACATACCTTTGCGCTCCATTTTGGGTTTTACTGGTTTATAAGCCGTAAGACAAACATTGCCCACATGGCCCAAAAAGTTTCCCGTCAGTTCGGGAGCGCCAGCAGGGTATCACCGCAAAAGGTAGTTAACATGCCAAAGGTTAAAACAAACTCCAGTGCCAAAAAAAGATTTAAAGTAACTGGCACCGGCAAGATCACGCATCAGAAGTCCTTCAAACGTCACATCCTTACTAAAAAGTCTAATCGCCGCAAACGTAACCTGAACAAGGATGGCGTGGTGCACAAGTCAAACGTAGACTTTGTAAAGCGCTTGCTGAGATTGAAGTAAACTGTTCCTTTTAACCAATTTTCGAATTTTCAAATTATTTAAGATATGCCTCGTTCAGTAAACGCCGTAGCCTCCCGTGCACGCCGCAAAAGGATTCTGAAAGCTGCCAAGGGTTATTATGGCAAACGTAAAAACGTATATACCGTTGCGAAAAACGTAATGGAAAAAGGTCTGCAATATAAATATGTAGGCCGCAAACTGAAGAAAAGAGAATACCGCGCCCTGTGGATCGCCCGTATTAACGCGGCCGTTCGCGCTGAAGGCTTAACGTATTCTGAGTTCATTCACAAACTGAACCTGAAAGGTATTGGTTTGGATCGTAAGATCCTGGCTGATCTGGCTATGAACGAGCCGGAAACCTTCAAAAATCTGGTTGCTTCTGTAAAATAAGCTTACAAAGCTTCAAATATATCGAACCCCGCATTCTAAAGAGTGCGGGGTTCTTTTTTGGGGTAACGAAAAGATAACATGCTATCGTCAATCCTGAAACGTGAAAGAACTTGGAACTAAGAACTGGTAACCAGAAATCAACACAATACCGGCAATTTTAATCCGCCCATAATTTTTATTTGAAAAAATCATCAAACTATTACTTTTGTGCAATAATTTTTTTGTTTCGGGTACAAATTTTTCTGACAATTAAAATTCACGACCATCAGCAACCTGAACCAGTTCATGAATAACTCGTACACCGACCTGGTGAACCAGACCTTTAACTTTCCCCAGGAAGGGTTCGATGTAAAAGACAATTATCTGCAGTTTAACGGGCTCGACCTGAAAGCGCTGATCGACAAGTACGGCACGCCCATGAAATTGACCTACCTTCCCAAGATCGGTATGCAGATAAAGAAGGCAAAAAAGATGTTCGCCAATGCCATCAAAAAGCATAAATATGAAGGTGAATACAACTATTGCTACTGCACCAAAAGCTCTCACTTCTCATTTGTAGTGGAAGAGGCGTTGAAACACGACATTCACCTGGAAACATCATTCTCCTACGACATCGAGATCATTAAAAAGTTGTACGATCGTAAAAAGATCACCAAGGACACCTTTATCATTTGTAACGGGTACAAGCAAAAGAGCTATACCAGCCGTATAGCCAACCTGCTGAATACCGGTTTCAAAAATGTAATTCCCATCCTCGATAACAGGGAAGAATTACAGCATTATAAAAAAACGGTAAAAGGGCCCTTCAAACTCGGTATCAGGGTGGCAGCGGAAGAAGAACCCACCTTTCCGTTCTATACCTCCCGCCTGGGCTTCAGAGCAAGGGATGTACTGGAATTTTACGTTGACAAAATAGAAGGCAATGAAGAGCGTTTCCAGTTAAAGATGCTCCATATCTTCCTGAACAAGGGGATCAAGGACGACATCTACTACTGGTCTGAGTTGAACAAGGTGATAAACCTGTATTGCCAGTTGAAGAAGATCTGCCCCGAGCTGGATTCCATAAACATTGGCGGCGGCTTCCCCATCAAGCACTCACTGGGTTTTGAGTACGACTACCAGTTTATGATCAATGAAATTGTAGGCAATATTAAAAAGGCCTGCAAAAAGAATAACGTGCCCATGCCGCACATCTTCACCGAATTTGGCAGCTATACCGTAGGGGAGAGCATGGCGCATATTTACAGTGTTATAGGTCAAAAAGTGCAGAACGACCGCGAGATCTGGTATATGATCGATTCTTCCTTCATCACTACCTTACCCGACACCTGGGGTATTGGGGAGAAATTCCTGATGCTGCCGATAAATAAGTGGGACCAGGAGTACCAGCGCGTGGTGCTGGGCGGTATCACCTGCGACAGTCACGACTATTACGACTCGGAAGAACACATCAATGAGGTGTTCCTGCCTAAGATCAATAACGGCGAACCGCTGTATCTGGGTTTCTTCCATACCGGCGCTTACCAGGACCAGATCAGTGGTTATGGCGGTATTAAACACTGCCTTATTCCATCGCCCAAACACATTATTGTGGGGCACGATAAAAATGGTAAACTGGTTGACTGGGTATATGCCAAAGAACAGTCGGCCCAAAGTATGTTGAAGATCTTAGGGTATTAGAAAAGATCCTGATAATTGACCACATGAAACGATTTGCGATTTTATTTACTGTAGTGCTGGCCTTAACCTCAACCGTACAGGCCCAAACAACCGAAGACTCGGTGAAAACCACCATCAACCGGTTGTTTGAAGGCATGAAGAATGCAGATACCGTACTGTTGAAATCGGCTTTTACCGATGATCCCATACTACAAACCGTTGCCACCAATAAAAAGAAACAGGTCTATATTAAAAGCGACAAGTTTAAAGACTTTGTAAAGTTTATTGGTGACCAAAAAGTAGGGGAGGCCGACGAACGGGTTGAATTTGAGACCATCCGTATCGATGGCCCGCTCGCAATGGTATGGGCTCCGTATCAGTTCTATTACAAAGGAAAATTCCACCACTGCGGGGTAAATTCCTTTCAACTGGTTTGGATCGATAATACCTGGAAGATCCAGTATTTGATAGATACGCGGAGAAAGGACTGTGGAAATACTAAAAAAGACTAAATACAGTTGACCAGTTAACTTGTTAACTGGTCAACTGTTCAACTGGTCAACTGATCAACTACCTCTTCAACCTGTATTTCTTCATCACCTTTTTGCTGTTGAAATATTCATTCAATTCCTTTTCGCTCATTCCGCTGGTAATTTCAACGGGAATATCAACCAGCTGCACCTGCGCCTGTTTTAACTCTTCTTTCAGTTTGGCGGTTTTCCTGGCAATGTCAGGATCGCGTTCACCAACAATCGCATTGTCGCTTACCATATATTCCAGCCGTTTAACCGTTGAGCGGATCTGTGAGGCCTGGTTTTGTTCCGTAACCTTTTGCGGGGCTACAGCTTCTTTCACCGGCACCAATGAAACACCCACACTTGGCATTACTTTACCAATATCACTGGGTTTGGAAGAGGATGCCAGGATACTGCCGGTTAACGCAGTAGCAGAACCGGTAATATCAAAAGTGGTACGCGTACCCTTGGTCCTTTTCACTCCTTTATCTATTTGCAGAAAGGTATATTTTAACCGTAAAATATAGCTGTTGATCACATTCACCGTCAGTTTATAATCTTCTACCGACAAGGGATAGTTCAATGCATCCTTTACAACGATCTTAACCTGGGCCGTATCGCGAATACCAAACTTATTGGAACCCACAAAGCTCAGGACAACAGTTCTTTCCTTACCGGGATCCGATTCCTTTACAAAATCAAAAGACGGCGACCACACAAAATCATCGTCGCATTTTTTTACAAGCGTAGCGCCCCGCACCGGCATGTTGGCAAAAAAGGTAATTGTTTCAATAGGAAAGTTCCCATTTTCACATTGTATTTTAAACGCAACAGTATCCCCTTCATCGACCGTTAAGGTTGACCCAACAGTAGGTTTAACCTTCGATGGAATGATATCGGTATTATAGAAGGTGATATAAAAAGCGGTATCAACGTGATCGTTGGGCATTTCCAGGTTCTGTACGCCCACACTCACGCGGTACTGATAGTCGTATTTCAGTTTGCCGGAAAGAAAATAGGATTTCTCCGCCTTGAAGGTTAACAAACCGTTATCCTTATTGATACGCAGGCCCACAGGCGGGTTGCGCAGGAACCAGTAGTATTTCGACTGGTCCTTATTTATCTCCAGCTTGTAAGCCAGTGAAGAGTCAACGTGTAGATTAAATGACGGGTTGAGGTTCTTGATCCGCAAAGCTACCTCGGCGGAATCAATAACAAAAGGTAACGAGTCAACATGTTTATGACTATAAAGTAACGAGTCAACATGTTTATGACTATGATATGCGCTATCTACAGACGGCCGCTCCTGAGCAGAAATCATCCCTACGCCTGAAAATATACATAGCACGATCAATACCAACGTCTTTCGGATACAGAAGGTAAGTGCTCTCATGGGGGCCGAAGTTAGTGCAAAAGACAAAAAAAACCATCCACCAAACGGCGGATGGCCTTTTAAACCAAAACCAACTGCTTATGAAACCAAAACTTTAATATTTCTTTTACTATTATTATTGAACAAATACCTGTTTAGGTGTTTCTTTTACCTGTTCTTTTTTAGGCAGGAAGAGCCTCAGGATACCGTTTTCGTATTTAGCCTCAATAGCATCGGCATTTACCTGCTCGGCTATTGTAAAGCTGCGTTTAAAGCTTTTACGGCTGAACTCGCGGCGAATGGACTTCTGACCTTCCAATTTGTTTTCGTCTTTTTTATCATAGCTGATCGTTAATAAACCTTTATCAACGTTCACTTTAATTTCTTCTTTACTGATCCCTGGTACACTTACTTCCAGTTGAAAACCTTCAGCAGTTTCGTCAATGTTAACAGGCGCCAGGTTAATGCCGCTGTATCCTTCATTCCATAAACCGGGAATTGAGTTAAAGAAATCATCAACTACAGAATCGAAAGATTTTCTTGCGGGATGGTGCAGTCTTACTGTCATAATTATAAATTTTATTGTTTTTTAAATTTCGTTGTACGCCTACCTAATTTTCAAACAGTGTACCATTGCGAAAAATGGCCAAAAACCAGACAGGATTGACAGAAGGGGGGCAATTCAGGCAGACACAATAGCAGTCTAAAGCAATTCGGCCTGACATAAATTCCGAAACAAAGTATAAATGAACTTTTTACGTAGTTTTGCGTTTCAATTAAAAAATACAAGAATGTATCCAACAGAAATAGTACTCCCAATGAAAGAGGAGTTGACAGACAACGGTTTCCAAGAGCTGTTAACCTCAGAAGATGTTGATAGTCAATTGAATTCAAAAGGCACAACCCTGGTAATGATCAATTCGGTTTGTGGTTGCTCGGCAGGTTCGGCTCGTCCAGGTGTATTGATGGCTGTAACCAACTCGGCAAAAAAGCCCGATCATTTAGCAACCAGCTTTGCCGGTTACGATATTGATGCTGTAAAGAAATTACGTGAGCATTTATTACCTTATCCGCCATCTTCACCCGCTATTGCGTTGTTTAAAGATGGCCAGCTGGTGCACTTCATCGAAAGACACATGATCGAAGGCCGCCCTGCGCAATTGATCGCTCACAACCTGATCGCAGCATTTGAAGAATATTGTTAAAATTTCTTAGCTGATTAATTCAGCTTTGTTCATAGTGATGAACCCTCTCATTCCTGAGAGGGTTTTTTATTTCAATTGGCAATATCAATAGGCAATAGGCAATAATTCGCGAATGCGGAGCGTTCGCCTGCAGGCAGGCTGGCGCCGGTCAGGGAATAATTTGCCAATTGCAAAATTGCCAATTGCCAATTGGTTTCCTTATCATTGCACCTTTATTGAATTTATTGGTAGATTAAAATCTATTCCTGATACATGTATCCAAACCTATATTACGCTTTTAAGGATATTTTTGGTGTTAACTGGAACGGACTTCGTTTTATTAATTCCTTTGGTTTTTTCGTAGCCCTGTCGTTTTTAGCTGCCGCCTACATTCTGACCATTGAATTAAAACGCAAGGAAAGAGCAGGTTTGTTAACAGGTCAGGATGTTAAAATGATTGTAGGCAAACCAGCCAGTGCCGGGGAGTTGTTGCTGAATTTCCTGTTAGGCTTTTTATTAGGATATAAGATCATCGGATTATTTATATCGGGTAAGGCCAGCGGCGACCCGCAACAATTCATTTTTTCATCAGAAGGCAATTGGCCGGTTGGTATAGCGCTGGGTATTTTGTTTGCCGGTTTAAAATGGTGGGAAAGACATAAACAAAAACTGGATAAACCTGAAGAGCGCACCATTCGCATTTGGCCGCACGATCGAGTAGGCGACCTGGTGATCTATGCCGCCCTGTTCGGATTTCTGGGCGCCAAAATTTTCCATAACCTCGAAAACTGGAACGACTTCGTAGCAAATCCGGTAGAGGCCTTATTATCATTTAGCGGGTTGACCTTCTACGGCGGTCTTATTTGTGCCGCTGTGGCTATCTGGTTCTACACCCGTAAGCATAAGATCAATTTCACGCTGTTGTGCGATGCTATTGCACCCGCCCTTATTCTGGCCTATTCCATTGGCCGAATTGGTTGCCAGGTGGCCGGTGATGGCGACTGGGGTGTTTTAAACAGCGCTTATGTAACCGAACCCGGACCAAAATCAAAAGTGGTGCTGGCCGATACCGCCACTTTTCAACGCACCTTACAGTCGAACAGTAATTTTTACTTAAGAAATTTCCAGGTTAATAATACTGCTGAAATTCCGCATATCAGCGTAAAGGCGCCGGGTTGGTTGCCTAACTGGCTGTTTGCGTATACCTATCCGCACAACGTAGTGAACGAAGGCGTTCGCATACCCGGTTGCACCGATGAGCAATACTGCAATCAATTGCCCATACCGGTATTTCCAACGCCCTTTTATGAAACGGTTTGTTCCTTTTTCCTTTTCCTGTTATTATGGTCGTTGCGAAAAAAGCTGAAAGCCCCAGGCACTTTGTTTGGCGTATACCTGATAGTAAACGGTATTGAACGTTTTCTGGTTGAACAAATCCGGGTTAACACCAAATACTCCATTTTTGGTTTTCACCCCACCCAGGCCGAGATCATTGCGGTTTTACTGGTGATCGGCGGCGGCGCGCTGTACTTTATCATGAAGAGGAAATACGAGACCGCGCTTGCGCAAAAAGCATAATAAAATAAATAGTAACGCATACATTAAAAGGCCCCCGACAATATTGCCGGGGGCCTTTTAGTTACGGTTTTCAGGTAATTTTTAATCGCTAAAACTGTACAGGTCTCCTTGTTTATTTCTGCACTCAACGAACATTTGCTTGGGTAAACCATCTTCGAAACTAATGCGGTTTACCACAGAAGGATCGCAAAGCCCGCCCGTGTTCTTATGATCGAACACCAGCTCATTGTTCACAATTTTTTTCGGAAGGTTGAAATCAGCGCCAAAAGCGTAGTTGCCTACATATTGGTTCTTGCTGTTGAACACCACTATTTTGTTGGTGGCTGCCGGGGAATTACCAAAGAAAACGGTAGAGGTCAGCACCTTAAAAATGCGGCCGTCATTGGTTTTGACCTTTCCCAGGTAGGTGAGCTCGGTTTGGTTGTACTGTCCTTTTTTTGAACGGTCAAAAACGTACTTCTTTCCAACCTTGTTGCGGGTCAATACGGTGTTCCAGTCCTTGTGAGGAGCTTTGTTGGGATCTCTGTATGCAAATGCAGATACAGAAAGGGTTAGGCATAAAGCCATGATTAGGTAACGATTGGTCATAGGGATACTCAATTTTAAAAGGGGTCCGTGAAAAATGTAACGGGCTGCAAGTTAAAAACGAAATCGGTCAAAATGCTGCAGGTTTCGATGTTCGTCATTCAATGTTCGATGTTCTTAACCTTTTCATCTATAATTCTTTATTTCATAATATACCGTTAGTACCCGAATTCCGCTTTTTCCCGCTAAGGGGTATCCGCTTAACCGACCTTGCTGCCATTCATCCCAAAACAACCTTCCCCTGTAACCCTGGACAAGCTTACGCGTCCTATTTACATGTCAATTATTTCCGAACATCCATGCAACTTGCCATTCACCACAAAAGCAGGTACTTTACATTGCATAGTACTTACTTTTGGACTGTAATCAATTAAGCAAAGTATTCAACCAACCAAAAAATAGTCATGAGAACGCCTATCAACCTGTTTATAATCATACTGTTAACAGTATCATTCGTAGGCAGGGCACAAAACACCATCACGTCAAAGCTTAAAGGGAAAGTATCAGCCACCAACCAAACAAGCCTGTCTGCCGCCACCATAACCTTATTAAAGGCGAAAGATTCCAGTGTAGTAAAAATGTCTGTGACCAATCAGGACGGACAGTATTCGTTCGAGAATCCGCCCAAAGGGCGGTACCTGGTAGCCGTATCGGCCGTTGGATATGAAAAACAATATTCCGCTCCTTTTACCATTTCCGCCGAAAACCCGGTTATTGAATTACCCGCCATTATGCTCAACCAACGTAATAACGATCTAAAAGCGGTGACCATCAGCGCCCGCAAACCCATGGTTGAACAAAAGATCGATCGTACGGTAGTGAATGTTGACGCCTTTATAAGCAACACCGGCGCCAACGCCCTGGAGGCGCTGGAAAAATCGCCCGGCATCCAGGTTGATAAAGACGGGAACATCAGCCTGAAAGGCAAACAAAATGTAATTGTTTTGATCGATGGCCGCCCGGCCTATCTCAGCGGCGCCGACCTGGCCAATATGCTAAAAGGCATGCAGGCCTCACAGCTGGAACAAATAGAGATCATGACCAACCCACCGGCCCGTTACGACGCTTCGGGCAATGCCGGCATCATTAACATTAAAACCAAAAAGAATAAGATAAAAGGCTTCAACGGCAACGTAAGCGCCGGCATAGGGCAGGGGGTATACTTTAAAACCAATGAAAGCATCAGCCTGAATTACCGCGATGGAAAAGTAAACCTGTTTAGTAGTTACAGCTACGGCTGGAATAAGAATTTTCAGCAATTGGACATCTTCCGCCGTTATAAGAATGACGATGGAACAACCAATGCCATTTTTGAACAGGTAGCCTACATGAAACGGTACAATACCAGCAATAACCTGAAACTGGGAATGGATTATTATGTAAATAACAAAACAACCCTGGGGATTGTACTGAGCGGCGTATACAATCCTGAAAAAAGCATGAACTCCAACACCAGCTATCTCGAAAACCCCGATTACGCAATAGATTCCATAGCCACCGCCAGCTCAAACATTCACGGCACCTGGAAGAATGCCAGCGTGAACCTGAATATGCGCCACCAGTTCGATACCACCGGCCGCGAACTCACAACCGACCTGGATTATATCGTATATGATAATGCGAACAATCAGCATTTCATCAATACCACGTTAGAACCAAACTGGATAAAACGTTATGAAGAACAATTACGGGGCGTACTGCCTGTAACAGTGAACATTTATTCTGCCAAAATGGATTACACCCATCCATTAAAGAACAACGCCAAATTTGAAGCCGGCTTAAAAACCAGTTATGTAAACACGGTTAACAAAGCCGACTACCACCTGTTGCAGGGCGACGAATGGGCAACCGATTACGGCAAAACAAATTATTTCAATTACAATGAAAACATCAATGCCGCTTATATAAGCTTCAATAAACAGCTTACAAAAAAATGGGGCCTTCAATCGGGTTTACGGTACGAAAACACCAATTACAAAGGGCACCAATATGGCAATCCAACAAAAGGCGACTCCTCATTTCAACGCACATACAACAGCTGGTTCCCGACTGTATATGTCAGTTACAATGCCTCTACAAACAACCAGTTTGGGATGTCCTTTGGCCGCCGTATCGACAGACCCGGTTATGCCAGTTTGAACCCATTCATGTTCTTTATTGATAAATACACCTATGAAGCAGGTAACCCTTACTTAAAACCACAGTATTCAAACAACGTTGAGCTTACCCATATCTTCAAAGGCAAGCTTACCACTACACTGAACTATAGTATTACCCGCAACCTGTTCAACGAAACATTCGATCAGTCGGGCTATGCCACAATTGTAAAAAGAAACAATATTGGAAAGCAGGAAAATTATGGAGTTTCGGTAAACGCCCAGATCCCGGTTACCAAATGGTTCACCAGTATGATCTATACCAACTATCGCTATACCCGTTACTCTGGCAAGTTGTACGGTGAAGACCTGAACGTGGCCGCAGGTACAATGTACTTTAACATCAACAACCAGTTTAATTTTAGCAAAGGATGGGGGGCAGAAGTGAGCGGCTGGTATTTGAGCAAAGGCGTGGAAGGACAAATACTGTTGAAGGCAATGGGACAGATGGCAGCCGGTATTTCAAAAACAGTGTTAAAAGGACAGGGCTCTGTTAAATTAAACGTACGCGACATCCTGTATACACAGGTACCGCATGGCGATATTAATTTTAAAGAAACCGAAGCACGTTTTAGAAACACGCGCGATACGCGGGTAGCAAACGTAACCTTTACTTACCGGTTTGGAAAACCCATTAAAAGCACCAATAACCAACGTAAAAAAGGAGGCGCAAGCGACGAACAAAACCGCGTTAATATGGGAAATTAACTAACAGATCTATCAGAATCCTTATCTCGTATATGATAACAGGTGATTAACAATTGCAACAGTACTTTCATTAAACCCACAGGCAAAAAGCAGGTCCTAATAACGAGCACGCGAACAGCAGGAAAAATTGAAGATTAAAAGGATTTTAGGAATAGAATTGGTTATAATGGCACAGTTTCTGAATTAGGAATAATAGCTGTTTGAAAAGAAGAAATAATCAAAAAGAGTATTTAGAATTTTTTAACAGTTGATAACGAAACCTTTTTTACCGTTCAAGCGTCTTATATACAGAGCGGCAATAAATAAACAGATTGGACAATGAGAAAGATAATACTAATAGCAATAGCACTTGTTTATCTGGCGGGATGTGGAATTTCTTATATGTAAAGAACAACTAATTAAGTAAATAAACTTTCTTCATAAATAGCAGTCATACAGTTTTTCTCATAAGCAGTTAGTTTTGGTTAACGAGGCCCCATTTCTATGGGGCCTTTACTTTTTACAGGGATTATAAAGCGCGACTGTAGAACATAAACCCCAAATACTGACCATGGTCAACTTTTAAACGTTTTCCTTGCTTTGCTACCGAGCTTTAGCGTAGGCAGGAACCTTCTGTCTTGTGCCTTTCTTTAGTAAGCCTTTCTTCCCTAATTTTCTCCGCTGGTGTATTGATACGGAATTTACTCCCCTTGTACAGGTATAAATACTGATTATCATTAACCGTTTTTTAATATCGCAAATACATTGCATCTTACACCAGAGATTCCACTGTTAAAACCTTCAACTAACCTGCACATGAAATTTAGATCGAGCTGGCTTTCGGGCTTGTTGTGTTTTGTTTGTTTTTCAGTGCATGCACAGACCAGATCTGGTAAAATAAGCGGGGTTATTACCGATGACAATGCCCAACCAGTAGAATCGGCCACTGCCTCCCTGCAGCGGGCCAAAGACTCTTCCCTTGTTAAAGTTGCTGTAACAGATAAATATGGTTTGTTTGAATTTGAGAACCTGCCCCAGGGCGAGTATTTCGTAATAGTTACCGCAGTAGGATTTGCAAAAACAAGCAGCAACCGGTTCACCCTTTCGTCATCAGCAGTCTATAAAACACCTTCTTTTCAATTAAAAAGATCAGAGGCCAAAGCGCTGGGCGCTGTAACGGTTACCGGTAAAAGGCCCCTGATTGAAAACAAGATCGATCGTATGGTGGTGAATGTAGAAGCAGCACCCACCAATGCCGGCGCCTCGGCCATGGAAGTGCTGGAAAAATCGCCCGGAGTAACCGTTAGTAATGAAGGCGAGATCAGTTTAAAAGGAAAACAGGGCGTGCGCATTCTGCTCGATGGCAAACCTACCTATTTATCGGCAGCCGACCTGGCCAATGTACTGAAGAACCTGCCGGCCTCGGCCCTTGACCAGATAGAGATCATGACCAACCCGCCGGCCCGTTACGAAGCCAGCGGCAATTCGGGCATTATCAATATCAAGACAAAGAAAAGTCTTTCCGAAGGACTGAACGGAAGTGTCACGCTGGGTGGCACCGTTAGTTTTTTTAAACGGAACGATGAATGGTTGTTCCCGTTAAAAACTACCAGCAGTATCAATATCAATTACCGTAAAGGAAAATGGAACCTGTTTGGGAATTACAATTTTAACTACCGCGAAGGAAATGGCTCCCTTGATCTTACCCGCCGGTTTTATGAAAAAGACGGCTCGTTGAATTCTACTTCCTTTACCTACACCGATTTTAATTTTCGCAATAACAACCATACCCTGAAACTGGGTTTCGATTACTATGCCGATAAAAAGAATGTCATAGGTATAGTAGTAACCGGGTTTGGATTTTTTGGCCGCCCATTGCCCATCAGCAATCAGGTCATCAGCCGACCGGATGGCAGCACAGAATCAGTACTGGCCTCGCACAACACCAACATAAATGATTTCTTTAATTACTCAGCCAATATAAACTACAAACACTCGTTCGATTCAAGCGGCCGCGAGCTTACGGTAGACCTGGATTATATGGGCTACTCCAACAGCGCCAAAAATACGCTGTACACGTCCATTTACGATGGCAATGGCGGCAACCTGGGCAACCTGACCTTATATGGAGACATTCCAGGGATCATAAACATTTATTCCATTAAAAGTGATTATGTGCATCCGCTCAAAAACAACCTGCGTTTTGACGCCGGGATCAAACTAAGCGATGTAAAGAACGATAACGAAGTAGATTACCAGCGCAATGACAACGGCACCTGGAAACCCGATGACCGCAGCAATCATTTTATTTATAAAGAAAATATTAACGCCGGTTATATAAGCCTGAACAAAAAGTGGAAGAAATGGAGCGCACAGGCCGGTTTACGAATCGAAAATACCATCGCCAAAGGAAACCAGGTCACCAATGACTCCAGCTTTACACGCAATTATACCAACCTGTTTCCCACGGGGTACGTTAATTACGACGTAAATAAAAATCATTCATTTACCCTGTCGTATGGCCGGCGCATTGAGCGGCCCAATTACCAGGACCTGAACCCGTTCATCTGGTTCCTGGATTCGTTACAGTACCGCCAGGGCAATCCATACCTGTTGCCACAATATTCAAACAACTTTGAATTAAGACATACACTCAATGGCAAGTTCACCACTACCATCAATTACACGGTAACTGACGATGTAATATCGCAGCTGTTAAAACAGAACACCGAAAAAAGGATCACTTACCTGACCACCGATAATGTGGCCCGGCTGAAGAATATTGGCCTGGCCATCAATGCGCCTTTTTCACCGGTAAAGGGTTGGAGCGTAAACCTGTTTGTAAATGTGTTTAACAACCGGTATGAAGGCATCTATTACAATTCTTACACCGGTAAAAACGATCCCATTAACATAAGCTATACATCGGCACTGGTAAATGTTAGTAATAACTTCAGCTTTAAAAAAGGGTGGAGTGCAGAACTGAGCGGCTGGTACCGCGGTAAAACAATTGAACAACTGACCATTGCCGACCCCATGTATTTTATGAGCCTGGGCGGGCAAAAGCTGGTAATGAAAGGGAAGGGCACGGTGCGACTGAACTTTCGTGATCCGTTTCACTGGCAGCAATTCAAGGGACGAACCTTATACAGCGATATAGATGTGAAAATACATAACCGGTGGGACAACAGGAACATTACCGCCACCTTCAGCTACCGTTTTGGCAAAAGCTCGGTAGCCCAGGCCCGCCGCCGAACCAGCGGCGTTACCGAAGAACAGAACCGGGCCGGCGGAAGCCAACAATAGGCAATGGACAATAGACAATACGCTATAAAAAACTTTGCCAATTGCAGATAGCCGCCTATTGCCAATTGACTTTCTTTCGTTTCATGTGCAACATACCAAGCCTGTCCAGTTTTGGGCGGGCTTTTTACCTCCCAACCCCTGAAGGGGGCGCGTCAATGGTGAATGGCCAATGGTGAATGCAACCCGAAATTTTGAGCTCCCGCTTTGGTTTCAAATCCCAAAATCGCGAGCTATTCACCATTCATCATTGACCATTCACGGCATTTCCCTACTTTCGTAGTTCGTTCCGTTAGTACGGCAACGCCCTTTTTTAAAAATTTACGCTATGCCTTCGTTTGACATTGTTAGCAAGGTGGATGCACAGGCACTGGACAATGCAGTGAATGTTACCACCAAGGAAATCACCAATCGCTTCGACTTTAAAGGTTCGCACGTGGAGATCAAACTCGACAAAAAAGAGTTCAAGATCAGCATTGAAACAGAAGACGACATGAAAATGCGTCAGCTGATAGATGTATTGATCAGTAGGGCCCACAAGCAGAACATTGCCCCCGAGGCGTTCGACCTGAGTAAAGAATCCTACCAAAGCGGCAAACTGACCAAACAGGAAATTTCGGTTCGCAACGGGTTGAAACAGGAAGATGCCAAAAAAGTGGTTAAACTTATCAAGGACTCCGGCCTGAAGGTACAGGCGTCTATTAATGACGATATGGTACGGGTAACCGGCAAAAAGATCGATGACCTGCAGGAAGTGATCGCCCTGTGCCGCGGCGCCGAGCTGGGCATTCCACTGCAGTATGAGAATATGCGGAGCTAGTTGGTGAATCGTAAATGGTGAATAGTTCGCGATTTTCGGGATCTCGAACTAAACGGGGAACCCGGCATTTCGGACGGCATTGACCATTGACCATTCACCATTCACCATGTGGATAAACACGTGCAAAACAGGTGTAAAACCTATGGCCGGGAATTTTGGAATTGAGATTATATAGTAAGTATCTTAGATACAGAAAATCGCAGTAGGCTAGTAAAATGGTTCAATGCGATTAGCGGAAAGCATTGGGTATACAGGTTATACGTGCACGTAGCAGGTATAAAATGGATCCGGTGCTTTCTTTTTTATTTCTTGCCTAAAAAATTTATTTTTACCTGCCGGTTTATTAATTTTCCTTTTTTCTTTAATAAATTATTAAAAAAGTCAGGAATAAAATTTAATTTGGCGGAGTTATATTGGAAGACTAATTTTGCGGCTTTGCTGCTAAAACCAGTATAACAATTACAATAACAGGGTATACCGCAAAATCGGTGTACAATTTAAAAATCAAAGAGTTATGAAAAAGGGAATTCACCCCGAGAATTATCGGTTAGTTGTTTTTAAAGATATGAGTAACGGTACCCAGTTCCTGAGCCGTTCAACTTCTCCCTCGAAAGAAACTGTGAAATGGGAAGATGGCAACGAATATCCCCTGCTCAAATTAGAAATTTCTAATACGTCTCACCCTTTCTTTACTGGTCAAAACGTACTGGTAGATACTGCGGGTAGAATTGATAAATTCAAGAAACGTTACGAAAAGAAAAAATAAAAAGCGTAATTTCAATACAAACATTTTTGTTTTTCATGGCTATACTTTCCCTTTCCTTGTCTAAGGAAGGGGATTTTTGTTTTATATCATGGCTGTAAATGGCAAGAGAGGTCACTGCTATGATGCAGTAAGCAAGAAACTCCATAAACGTCTGTCTGAACTGGGATAAATGGGATTCGTGGGATGGTTGGGATATTGATGGTTACTGTCCCCGCCTGTAGCCTAATGGTACAGGAATGGTAGTCTACTTGTAGTGGAATAGCCTATTTACTGTCCACGGCCCCTACGGATACACTCTGGAGCTATACTGCTCCATGAGTATATCCAGAGAATCCTCAGAGAGTGTTCAGAGAATGTCCTGAGAATACCCAGACAATCACCCTACAGTCTTACGTACATATCCCATCCATCCCAAACATCCCATGTCATCCCAGTTCAGATAAATGCCTTAAGTTTGGCCCAGAACCAAGCATTATGAACAAACGGGTCTTTCTTTCCGATAACGAAGTAGCAGATCATTTATATCCATTTACACAAACCCGCCACGTAGCCGATATCCGCATCGGCATTCTCACCATCCGGGAAAAATGGGAACGGCTGTTGCATCAACCAGTTTATTTATTGAAGAAAGATGAGCAGCCACCAGCTGATGCGGTGGTATTTGCCGCCAATATTGTTCCAACATGGGCCTTTATAGACTCGATGTACGATGGTAATGGCCTGCCAGAACCCGACCAGGAACCCGATTTCAGCCTGGTAAAGATCATTCAATATCCCTGGCATATCTTTCAATTTAACGACTGGGCCCTGCGCGAAGATTTTGCCTTACTGACCTTCAATCGCGTTTCTGAACCCATTCCTGATACCGTACAAGCCATTGACCCCACCAATATATTTATTGAACCAGGCGCCATTTTGAGCCATTGCATCCTGAACGCCTCAACCGGGCCTATTTACATTGGTAAGAACGCCGAAATACTGGAAGGTTCGCTGATAAGAGGGCCATTTTCGCTGGGCGAAGGCGCCCTGGTGAAAATGGGCTCTAAAATATACGGTGCCACTACCATTGGCCCGTATTGCATGGCCGGGGGCGAGATCAAGAACTCCATCATGTTCGCCTATTCCAACAAAGCCCACGACGGTTACCTGGGCGATTCAGTAATAGGCGAGTGGTGCAACCTGGGCGCCGGTACCTCCAATTCAAACATCAAGAATACCGCCAGCGAAGTGAATGTATGGCATCACCATAGCCGCGAATACCTGAAAGCCGGACTGAAATGCGGGTTGCTGATGGGTGATTATTCGCGGGCGGCCATCAATACCT
This sequence comes from Niastella sp., assembly GCF_045805085.1. NCBI lineage: Bacteria > Pseudomonadati > Bacteroidota > Chitinophagia > Chitinophagales > Chitinophagaceae > Niastella > Niastella sp. Next base: position 8,600 of record NZ_JBJMLX010000578.1, on the reverse strand, counting down.
CGTTCAATACCGGAACAGTGGTGGGCGTATGCGCAAACGTATTTGGCGAAGGCATGCCGCCAAAATTCATCCCCAATTTTACCTGGGGCAATAAGGGACTTAGCCTGTATGAATTTGAAAAAGCCCTGTCAGATATCCGCAACTGGAAAAAATTAAAAAATCAGGCGCTTACAGAAGCAGAAATAACTCAATTGAAACATATTTTTGGGCAATCATAAAAAAGCATTCACTAAAAAAGACGATTACATATGCGCAAACAAATTGCTGCGGCTAACTGGAAGATGAATTGTACCTACCAACAGGGTGAACAGTTACTCGATGAGATCCTTTCTGCCAACATTGAATTAAAAGCACACCAGCAAACCATTTTTGCTGTTCCGTTCCCATACCTCATTATGGCAAAAAGTGAAACCTCAGCCGAGAACAACTACTTCGTAGCTGCCCAGAATTGTTATAATAAAAAATCCGGCGCTTATACCGGTGAAGTATCAGTTGAAATGCTGCAATCGATCGGCATTCAATTTTGCGTGCTGGGCCATAGCGAACGCCGCGAATATTTCCAGGAATCAAATAAAATGCTGGCAGAAAAACTGGATCTGTGCCTGCAATACAATATCACCCCCATATTTTGCTGTGGTGAGCCGCTGAACATTCGCGAAGCCGGCACCCAGAACAGCTATGTTGAAACCCAGTTAAAGGAATCGCTGTTCCATTTATCAGATGCCGACATCAAACGCGTGGTGATCGCCTATGAACCAATTTGGGCAATTGGTACCGGCAAAACCGCTTCTTCTGAACAGGCACAGGAAATGCATGCCTATTTGCGCAGTGTGTTGGCCAAACAATATGGCGTAGCCACTGCCGATACCATTTCCATCTTATATGGAGGCAGCGTAAAAGCCAATAATGCCAAAGAACTGTTCAGCTGTCCGGATGTTGATGGCGGACTGGTTGGCGGCGCGTCGTTGAATGCAGGCGAGTTTGTTACTATCATCAATAGTTTAAAATAAAACAAAGCAAAGGGCAGAAGGCAAAGGCTGACAAAATTCAGTCTATTCCTTTTGCCCTTCGACTTCTGCTTTTTTTTGCCTGATTTCTATTTTCTCAAAATTTCTAATGCAAATTGACTGTTAAATTAATTTAACTTATCCCCAATGTCGGCGAATGGAGTGATCTTTGTTTAAGCAAAACGGGAGGACTTGTTTATGGAACATTCAAGGGCATTACAGGTATTATCCTGGCAGCACAAAGAAGATCGGCTTAAGTGCCGCGAATTTCTACGAGATATCCAGCAGCAACGCGATAAAACAAGCATCCGGCAACGGATCGTTCAATTCTGGAAAAACGAGCTGCAAAAGCATGTGGATGCGGAGGAGGCGATATTATTTCCTTTTTTGCTGAAGCATCAGTTTCCTTTCAACTTCATGAATATCTTAAAGCGCGAACACGAAACCATTCGCCTGCTGGCAGAACGGTTAAACCGCAATGATGAAGACTATTATTTATATAAGGCCTTTATTAAGCTGGTTGACCAACACAGTCATTTTGAAGATGAGTTCATTTTCAGAAAAATGGAAGAAGTCATTTCCCCACAGGAACTGAGTCAGCTTAATGTGTCAATGGCAGCCGTAGGCAAATAACGGTACGCGTTAGCTCACACCAAAAAGTGCAGGATTTCTTGCCCGTACTTTATCAATGGTATATTCCTTTGAATTGGCCAGCGCCTGCTGTTGCCAGGACATATAGTCATTTCTGTTCTCATAAAGCTTACTTAAAAACACGATCAGCTGGTTGTTCGATGAATACCGGTAACAACTACTTTCCAGGTTAGCCGGCATGCGTAAAGGCGCAGGCACAATAAATGGCCGGGCGTGCTTGATGCCATCGAATACATTACCCGACGATTTGGTACGTCCATACGTTTCGGGAATGGCAAAACAAATAGCCGTATCAATCACATCGGTAATCAGAATAAAATGCGCATTATTCAGCTGTTTGTCAAATTCATCCTGCGGCACCAGCGATGAGTCGTAAACAGTAAGCCTGGCATATTTTGTATTCAAAGTCTGGGCCTTTTGTACAATGGATCTGCCAAACTCGTCAACATAGCCGCCCAGCAACGTAATGTACAGGGGCAGCTGTTTTTCTTCAGCAGCTTTCACCAGGTCAAATACCTGGCTATAATCCCGCCGCTTTTTTTCCAGGGCGCCACAAACTACCAGGTGGATGTAATTATTTATGGTTAGAACCGTCTGTTCAATCCTGAATACTGAACCGGGCAGGTTGTGGATCGTTTTTTCATTCCTCGTTGCCTCGCGGATATTTTCAATCATGGCCTCGGAGATCACATTAAATTCTTTTATCCGTTTAATCAGGGCCTTTTTCCCGATATGATGCAGGGATTGCCGTAGCTTAATTGACCAGTGCGACCTGAACATACAATTGAGATCATGAACGGTGAGTACCACCCGGTGAATGCGTAATAACCCCAGCATCCAGGCATAAAGAAGGTGATTATTGCTGATGGTATTCACATAAAACAGGTCTAACTGATGCTTTTTAGCGGCTTTGTACAGCCGCCAGAAAAAAAGCAACCGGTTACGGGTTTTATCGATCACCACCCATTGAAACCTGTCAATATCCTCTTTAAACAATTCAACAAATCGATGGTACGTATAGGTATTGGTAAAAACTACTACTTGGTTGGCAGGCATGTCGAATAGCTGAATGATCGGATAAGCTCCTTCAAAATGCTCCATTTCCAAAATGCCTGTTTTCATATTACTGGCTAAAATCGTTTATTTAACCGATAATTTCCAAATTTTTAGGCAGTAAGTGGCCAAATGATATATTTGTGGGTTAATACCCAAGCGTATTATTATGATAGATGCTGGTTTAATTTACGATGTGGGCGCGCACTATGGTGACGATACCGCCTGGTACCTGGAACTCGGATACAGAGTGGTGGCCGTGGAAGTTAATCCTGAACTCGCAAAAGAATTGGAAACAAAGTTCAACACCGCCGTTAAGGACAAAAAACTGACTGTTGTTAATATTGCCATTACAGAAAAAGACAATGAAACGGTACCTTTTTACATAAGCCAGGTTGTATGCCGCAGTTCAGCGAAAAAAAATCTGGCAGAAAGGGATGGCAATCTTGCACAAACCATAAACATTGCCACCACCAGGTTGTCGACCCTGTTTGAAAAATACGGAACACCTTATTATTGTAAAATTGATATTGAAGGCAACGATGCCATTGCGATCAACAGTCTGGCGGGGAAATCAGCATGTCCTTCCTACATTTCCTGTGAACATGGTTACCATACCATAGCGGAAACATATAAAGATCGCGACCAGCTGTATGAAACACTAAACACCTTACGGGCCGCCGGCTATAACTCCTTCCAGCTAATTGACCAGGATAGCCTGTTACCACTAACCGGTGAAAAACATTATAGCCGCATACATACATTGCCCTCCCGGGTAATGACCAAACTGGAACGGATCACCGGATTGTATTCTTCCCGTTACAACAACCGGCATCGCCTCGCCAGGGAAAGAAAAATGCGATATGATTATTTAACAGCCCCCTTTGGTGAGATGCTACCCGATAATTGGGCCGACTATGAAACAACCCGGAAGTATATCGGGTTTCATTTCAATGACTATTATGTGCATACGCAAAACAAGCAATTAATATTTTGGGTTGATATTCATGCCCGGTCTTAACCCTATAAGTAAACATGAGCCTTTTACAGTCAATTTATGAGAAAATAATAAAAAGCAATCTGCAACAGGCAGACCGTAGCAGGCTCATTAAAGGCATTTTACATTCCTTTATCATTCAGGGAATTTCCATCTTACTGGTGTTTGCAGGTAATTACCTGCTGGTAAAATTCTTTGGCTCAGAAAAATACGGCGTGTATGTGCACGTTTTTAACTGGATCAGCATTTTGACCATGCTGGCCCTGAACGGACAGGACGATGTGGTATTAAGCCGCCTGCCTAAATACAAAGTACAGAATAACCTGAAGCAGGCGGGAGCGGTTATCAGGCATGCCAACATCCGCGTGGCGATGGGCGGTATCATTATCAGCGGGCTTTTCTTACTGCTTATTTATCTTTTTCCCATTCCAACCTTAAGTGAATACCGGTCGCAATTTTTAATTGCCGCCCTGGCTATTTATTTATCGGCTTTTTTAACCATTAACCAGATGGTTTTACAATCGTTAAATCACATCAGGCTAAGACAGGTGATCTAGCGCCTGTTAAAACCTTTTTTATTCATGGCCTTTATCGTTGCAGCCGGGTGGTTATCTATTTATATGGATGCAGGCAGGCTTATTGGCATCTCAGTGCTCAACCTGTTTATTTGTGCAGGGGTGCTGGCCTGGCTCATTGTACAAAAAACAAAACCCTATTTTAAAACCGGTGCTGAACGGTACCAGGGGGAGGGCTTGCGCACCCAAACATTTTATTTTTTGACCATCAGCCTGTTGAATTTACTGGTGAGCAAGATCGGCATGTTAATGCTGCCATTTTTTACAGCTGAAAAAAACATCGGCATCTTTAACATCAGCGCCCGGTTTTCCGATCTCATTATTTATCCATTTTTCCTTTTACATTCAGTATTGCCGCAAATGTTTGCGGTACACCATACCTCGGAACAATCGTACAAACAAAAATTGTATACCGAGTCAACTTATATCATCGGCATTACCTCTATACCCTTGTTATTGTTGAATGTATTTGCCGGTACCTGGTTGCTGGGATATTTTGGGGCAGAATTTACCGCTGGTTACCCCGCGCTTGTTTTAATGAGTGCCTCCAACGCGTTGTTTGCCTTATTTGGTCCGGCAAATACCATTTTAATGATGCAGGGAAAGGAAAAGTTAGCGGCCATTGCGCTGGTGGTGTATGTGGTGCTGCTAACCGTATTAAGCCGCCTGCTTATACCCATACAGGGCATAACCGGTGCAGCACTGGCCATGTTGCTCAGCAATGTTGTTTATAATATCCTGTTAACGGTTTATGCCAACCATCATACAGGTGTCATATCGCCCTTTTTCAAATTGCTGGCAAAACGGCGCGGTTCATAAAGCTTATGAAAATTTATAAGGGTAAGCGTCAGGACCATAAACTGAAAGAAATACGCATCGGCAATCAACCAGAAACCCAATGTGAGTAAGACTGACAAAACGAATAAATATTGATCGTATTTGCGGGTAAAAAAGCCAATGATAAACGCAGCCTCCATTATTATACCGGCGATGTACCCGGCATTTACCAGACCGGGATGTTGTAAGAGCCAGCGGTATAAGCCAGCCAGCCAGCTATCGGACTCGAAATATAGAACAGCAGCCGCATTCTTTTTCATGATCATCAGTCCCTGATCGGTGTGCAGCCAGGCCAGTCGGAAGAACTTCCATAAAAAAGCATCGGCCAGGGCAAACAGGAAGAAATACCGCAGGCCCTGCCATAGATAGTTAAACGATTTGTAATCGGTAACTGTGAAAGGAAGGGCAATGAGCAGGAACCCTATTTTATGATTGGTATGGTGCGCGCCAAACGTGTTGAAGGTGATAAAGTAAAAAAAGTACAGTACAATAAACGACCATATATACAGCCGTTTTTCCGGAGCCCAAAATGACAAACAACAGGCGGCAAAAAGGGCCAGGTCAAAAAAAAGAGCCACAAAAAAGTTACCGGTCAAAAACTCTGGGATACCCAGCCAGTGCATGCCCCAATAAGTAAGGTCTACATCAGGGAATTTGATAACGGGTCGCTGTAGCTGATGCAACAGGGTATCGGAAAAAAACGACCAGATGAGCGAAAGTCCGATCAGCAAAAATACGATCCGGGCTATACGCCTGCGTTCCCAGGGTGAGTAAAATACAATGTTGGTCAGTGTTTTTGCCATGTTGCAAACAGGTTAACGGAATCGGTTACCAGGTTTTGACTGGTGTAATGTGCATGTACCACCTCTACCCGCAATGAGTTCACTGGTATAACGGTTACCTGGTGCAGGTAACGGGCATACCAGTTTAAAAACTCCTGTTGTTGCGGCCCGGTATTGAACAACGACCGCTCAAACGGGCGAATGTTGTTGTAATGCGCGCGCAGTTTCGTTTGCAGAAAGGTGATGGTAGGGTCCTGGTTATTATTGTCTTTTATTTTTTTGAAATACGCCAGGGGCGAAGCCAGGTAAAAACGGGTATCCCCGTTGCTGTAATTGTATACATTAATAACGGTGTCGTCATTAATGGTTGTTTGTAAGATCTCAACATCCCGCACCGGCTTTTCTTTTTCAGAATACATTCCCCATACAAAAAATGGTGTCACTTCATCGCCCAGCAGGTTAGTAACTGCTGTTAAAACTGCAAAGGCCGCGATAATGTAACACAATTTTTTGTTGTGTTGCCAGACTCTATATAGGAAAGTTTTCTTCATTTAGGGTTCAAAGTCTTAAGTTCAAAGTTTTAGGTTTAAAGCTCAAAGCGCATAAATAGAGAACTTTGAACTTAAAACTATAAACTGAATAACTTATTTCAATTTTCCAACAAGATCAACATATTCCTGCATCGCAACCTCCTTTGGTTTACCCTTTAGGCTTTCCCAGGCGTTGAATTTGGCTTTGCCAACAAAATCAAAGGCATTGGCCGGCGGATCGATGTTTACATCGCCTTCGGTAGCCTGTTTATACAGGGAATATAATTGTAACAGTACATCGTTACCCGGTTTTTCGGTTAGGGTTTTGCTGCGGGCCGCGGCCTGGTCAAACAATTCCTGGATATTCATATGATTTGCGATATTTGATCAGTGCGAAAATAGGCGTTTTTTACCCACACCCGGCCCTCAAAAAAAACCAGGTCGCATCCCGATAAACCGAGGCCCATCCCGATAAACCGGGATGATTCGCTTCGCTCATCAGGACAGTTCATGAAAGCTCAACCTAATTAAGTAATAAATTTATCGCCAATATGCAGTACGGTACATGATTTATATCATGATCGTATAGAATAAAATACGAACTTTAAACAAATGTACATTTCATGAGAACGGTAGACGATCTTATCGCCAGTAAACCACGTCCGGAGAATATCATCAGGCCCGATGCTTTAGTGATTGATGCCCTGCATCAGCTTGAAGAGGTAAACCTGAGTTACCTTATCGTAATGGACGGGGATGTTTACAAAGGTGTTTTTTCAGAAAAAGATTACAGTCGTAATGTAGTTTTAAAAGGCCGCAGTAGTAAAGAGGCCCATGTACAGGAAGTAATGACCACGGATTTACCGGTGGTAGCTCCCGAAGAAACGGTGGAGCATTGTATGATCCTGATGATAAGAAGTAAAGCCCGCTACCTGGTGGCGATCGATGGGAAAAAGTTTATGGGAATAATCACTATTCACGATATTCTCAGAGAAGTATTGGCAAACCGGGAGGAAGTGTTTGACGATACATTAGCCGAAGAATTAATTAAAACGGCTGAAGGACGGGGACGCATTTATTAGTTCCCGGTTCAAAGTTTTAAGTTCAAAGTTTATTGCTAAACTAAAAAGTACTCAGGTAATTTGTTGCACAAACTACCTGAGTACTTTAAACTTTCAACTTTAAACTTTGAACTTTCAACTTTAAACCTACCAGCTATCGGTTCTAAAAGGATTCACCGGTAACCCTTCCTTCCCAGACAAATTACCCATCGCCGTATTGGTGAAGCCATAGCGCACCGCCACCGGCTCTTTCACCAGTTTATTCCATACCACCAGCTGGTTATTTTCAATTTTGGCCTCAGCAGGGTAGAACTGCTGATCGGCGCCCGCCACATATATTTCAGTGATCGTTTTTCCGGTACACATCAAACCTGTAGGCGCATTATCAAAACTGATATATGCTTTGCCCTTCTTTACTTCCATGCTTTTGTACATAGGGCTTTTATAGGCGAAACCTTCTTTTTTATAGGTATCGTGCAGGGCCCAGTTAGCCAGGCGGGCGCCCACATCGTGCTTATTTGTGGGGTGTATATTATTGGTATCGGCTACCAGGTCGGTAATAACCACCATGCCTGTTTGCGGATGCGACATCACCTTTGTTTGCTGTTCGCGCAGCAGGGCGCCAATAAGCGGGGTACCATATTTAAAAGGTGCGATCTGCACATAGTAAAAAGGGAATTCCTTGCCCCAGGCCTTGCGCCAGCTGTCGATCATGATAGTAAACAGTTTAGCATACGAAGCATTGGTTTCCGTATTACTTTCGCCCTGGTACCAGATGGCGCCCGCAATGTTATAATTAACGATCGGGTTTATCATGGCATTATAAGTGTAACCCGGTGTAATGGGCCAGCCGCCATTAGCCTTTAATTTGGCAGCGGCGCCTTTCAGTTCCGCATCGTTGTTCACCAGCGAATCGGGCGTCCATACTTCGGCAGGGGTGCCACCCCAGTTACTATTAATTAAACCAATGGGTACATTCAGGTCCTTATTTAATTTCTTCCCAAAGAAATACCCCACTGCGCTGAAGGTTTTCAGGGTGTTGCTATCGCACACGGTCCATTTGGCGGCGCAATCATCCTGCGGATTGGTAGCGGTGGTTTTGGGGAT
>NZ_JBJMLX010000577.1:0-9081 GCF_045805085.1 Niastella sp. | reverse complement strand
GATGAGCAGCGCCGGCACCTTCCAGGAATTCCGTCTGATGGGACTGCTTCCCCAAAAAGATTACATCCAGGTACAGGCGTATATCCGGGGCACGTTGATGTTCATTGGGCAACCGCCAGTTAGTATGATGAGGAAGTAGTTGATCAGTTGACCAGTTAACCAGTTGACCAGTTAACGAGTTGACGAGTTGACGAGTTAACAAGTTGACGGGTTGATAGAGACTAACATCATATTGCTAATTCAAGCCATCTGTTCTAACTTTGGCCAGGAAATAATTGTTCTTGATAAGGCAACCAGGTAAGCTAATCTTTCGTAATAGGGATAGAGTTATGAAAAACAATTAGTTAGCAAAGAAACATTCCCGCAAACCAACACCCTTGCTAGATAACTCAAACATTTCCTCATTGTTGAGTGGCTGTCGCAAAAACGAGCGAAACAGCCAAAAGGAGCTGTATAATCTGCTTCGGGGATTTGCTATTAAAATATGTTACCGGTATACCAATGCCATGGAAGAATGCGAAGAGATTGTGAATGAAGGGTTTGTAAAGCTGTTTAAGAACATTCACCAATTTGATGAGACCAGGCAGGAAGATACCTTACTTTCCCTCAAGGGTTGGTTCAAACGAATACTGATAAATACCTGTATAGACCATTATCGGAAAACCAATTCATCCGTGAATGGCCATGTGCTTACGCATGAATCGGAAACCATTGCTGATCACGGTGAAACCGGTATTGACATGTTATCTTATAAAGAGATAATTGAATCTATCCGGATGCTATCGCCGGCTTACCGGGCAGTTTTTAACCTGTTCGTGATCGAAGGGCTTAGCCACGAAGAGATCTCGCAAACACTGGGTATTTCAGTAGGCGCTTCAAAATCCAATTTATCAAAAGCCAGAGACAACCTTAGAAAACTTTTGCAGAACAAAAATATCATTAAAGCGTATGTATCCCCTAGATGACGATAACCTAGACCATTTAAGCCGCGAAGCTGCAGAGCACTTCGAGGTGGAAGCAGGCGCTTCCGGGTGGGATCATCTGGAACAGCGCCTCAATAAGGAAATGCCGCAGGAGAAAAAACGGCGTCGCTTCCTTTTGTGGCTGTTTTTGATCACCGCCATTACCGGCGGCGCTTTAACAGCAATTTTAACTCATCAACGAGTTGCCCCACTGGCTAAAAACGCTGCAAGCGCTGTAACAGTTGAAAAAACATCCCCTTTACCAGGTAATCAAACGGCCGATAACCATACAACCAACACTACCCAGGATCAAGCTGTTCCGGATATCAACAACAACGAAACACCTGTAACAGCGGCTCCCAACGCTGGTAAACTGCCTATAGGCAGCAACCAACAGTCAATTGCCACTGCCACCAACACAAAACCAGGCAGCGCCCTCAGCAAATCAGAAATCAATCAGCCGGCCCCCGCGACTAGGGTAACCGCCCCTAACAAAGGCGTAACCAACCCGGTTGAAAAAACAACCACCGCTAAGGGTTCAAAAGCGGGTCGTGTACGCATACAAAAAGCGCCGGCTTCTTTAAACTATGCTACTATAGCAGCTGGCAATGGTTCTAACCGGTCATATAAACCGGCCAAACAAAAAGGCAAACGCTCACGTATTACCAGCAATCACAATAACCAATTAATACCACCGGTAGCCGATAATAACACTACCAGTACATTCGAGCCCGAAAGCCACACTACCAACGCTGACCCGGCCACAAACGGGAAACCTGTTGAAACAAATAATGAAGTGACAACGGTTCAACCACCCACCGCCACGCAGGTTGACTCCCTGAAAAACAAGACTGCCGCCACGCAGGCTGTTGATTCTACCAAAACAATGGTGAAACAAAAGAAGAAGGATGATAAAATAAAACAGCCGTTGGAATTTGGTCTCATGGTTGGTCTGGATATGAGTGCCGTAGCCTTTGGGCCATTGTACAAAACCGGTTATAATTTTGGCGTGCAGGTGGGTTACCGGTTCTCTGACCGCTGGTCGGTAAATGCCGGTGCTATTTACACTAAAAAGTTCTATAAGACCGATAGCTCACATTTCAATTATAAGGAAAACCTCTGGCCAAACAACAGAACTGTCAGCCGGGTAGAAGGGAATTGTTCTATGTGGGAGTTCCCGGTAAACGTGCGTTATGATTTTTCCTTTAACGATAAACGGCGCTGGTTTGCCAGCACCGGGCTTTCTACCTACCTGATGGATAGAGAAGACTATGACGTTTATTACAGATGGAATGGCGGCGCCGCTTATCCGATGCCAGTAGGCAATGATATCAACTCAACTTATCTGTTCTCTATCTGGAACCTGTCGGTAGGTATGGAACGTTCATTGGGCAAACGATTCTCACTGCAGGCCGAACCTTATTTGAAAGTGCCTTTAAGGGATCTGGGCCTGGGCAATATGCGGATGAACAGTTATGGTATTTTATTTACCCTGAAGTATAAACCCTTCCTCCATTCGAAAAGATCAGACAACAATAAAAAATAGAGCAGTCTGTTTGGACACACTTTTACAACTAACACCGTTTGAGTCCCGGCGATACCGCTGGGACTATTTTTTTATTTTGCCTCAAACCACAGCTTTTTTTCATCGTTCCAGGTGCCGTTATAATTGATGTATAGCTCCTCCCCTTTTTTGATGTCCCGCACGGTTTTAATGGCAATGGTGTGGTTGTCGTAATCCATTTCATATTCACAGTTCGATCTATAGGAATGGTTATACACGGGTACGTACCCCAGCGCCATGCAACACTGGTCCTGATGATCGCCCCATTCAAAAATATAGTCGTGCAGTAAGGTCTGGTCAATCAGTACGCGGTCTTTCTGGCTCATTACGATCACCGGCGCTATTTCAATAACAGTACCGGACTTTAGCTTTTCTGAGGTAAATACGCCCCGCCCCATCGCGTTAGTGGGCGCTATAAACAGGCAAGGTAAAATCATGCAAAGGAAAAATTAGGTTACAAGATACTGCGAACTGGCATATCAATTGGCAATAAGTCCCGGCTTAGCCGGGAGCAATAACATTCAGTTGAGAACAATATGATTATTTTGCTTATTGCATAATGTCTATTGCCTATTGATTTAAATTTGGGGCCATGAGCATGGAAATTGAAAACGCCAAAGAGCAATTCCTGCACCTGATAGAGCAGGAAGACAGGTTACAAATGCGGGAGTTCCTGAACGACCAGAACATCAGCGATGTAGCCGAGCTCATTAACGAGTTCCCGGAATATTCGAGCCAGATCGTTGGCAATATGAGTATTCACCGGGCCTCCAGCGTATTCAAAATTCTTGACCTGCAAGCCCAGAAAGACATCATCCAGGGATTACCGCCCTTTAAAACGGCAGAATTGCTGAATGAACTGCCGGCAGATGACCGCACTTCTTTCCTGGAAGAACTGCCCAGCGAGGTGGTAAAAGAGCTCATAAAACTCCTCGATCCCGACGAACGCCGGGTGACCCTGGCTCTGCTCGGCTACCCCGAAAGCAGTGTGGGCCGCCTGATGACCCCTGATTATATTGCGGTGGGTATTGACTGGACGGTGCAGGAAGTACTGGACCACATCCGAGAAGTGGGTAAAGACAGTGAAACCATCGATGTGATCTATGTAGTGAACGACCGGGGTGAGTTTGTGGATGACATCCGGATCCGCGAGGTCATTCTGGCTAACCCACAAAAAATGGTAGAAGAAATTATCGATAACCGTTATATAACCCTGAATGTAAACGACGACCAGGAGGTGGCCAACCAAACCTTTAAAATGAATAACCGCGTGGCCCTGCCAGTGGTTGATGATAAAAACATCCTGCTGGGCATTGTGACCATCGATGACGTATTGTGGATAGCCAACGAAGAGTTCAGCGAAGACATTCAAAAGATCGGGGGTACCGAAGCGCTGGACGAACCCTACCTGGAAATGCCCATCATTAAACTGTTTAAAAAACGGGTGGTTTGGCTGATCGTGCTGTTCCTGGGCGAAATGCTAACTGCTACCGCTATGGGTTATTTTGAAGAGGAAATTGCCAAAGCCGTGGTGCTGGCCCTGTTTGTTCCCCTTATTATTTCCAGCGGTGGTAACAGCGGGTCGCAGGCCTCTACCCTCATCATTCAGGCCATGGCCGTGGGTGAAATCACCATTTCAGAATGGTGGCGGGTACTGCGCCGGGAAATCATTTCCGGTTTGCTGCTGGGAGCTATATTAGGGCTCATTGGTTTTATTCGGGTGGTTTTATGGAACAGTATTTTTCATACTTACGGTAGTCACACAGTGCTAATGGGTTGTACAGTAGGCTTTTCATTAATAGGTGTTGTATTGTGGGGAACCGTATCAGGCTCCATGCTGCCCATCATCTTAAAAAAATTAGGGGCCGACCCTGCTACTTCTTCCGCTCCATTTGTAGCCACCCTGGTTGACGTAACCGGACTGGTGATCTACTTTTCGGTAGCTTACCTTTTTTTGAGCGGTATACTGCTATAAAAATTTTAGATTAATTTTCGTAAATGAAAAAACTACTGTTGTTGCTGCTTTTACAGCCAACCCTTATCCTTATTACTAATGGTCAGCTCCCTCCCTTAACAGTAGAAAAGATCATGCGCGATCCCAAATGGATGGGCACCTCTCCTTCCAACCTGCAATGGACAGCCGACGGTAAGTACCTGCTGTTTAGCTGGAACCCCGAAAAGGCAGCAACTGATTCGCTATATTATATTACGCCCACCGCTACTACACCGCAAAAATCAACGGGTGCGTTTCGCAACACCGCTATTGCCGATAACCAGGCGCGGTACAATGCCCAACGCGATCAATATGTATATGCCTATGAGGGGGATATTTATCTCGCCAATATAAAAACAGGCGCCCGCCGCCGCATAACCAAAACAGTGGCCATTGAAAGCAATCCACAGTTTTCCTTTAACGATCATAAAATAGTATACACGCGCGAACAGAATGCCTGGGCCTGGGATGTACAAACCGGGGAAACCACACAGCTCACAAATTTTCAACCCGGAGCTGCGACTGCCGCATCTACTCCTGCTTTCACTGGACGAGGCAATCAACCAACGCCAGCCACCAACCGCCCGGCTGTTAGTAATAATAAACAGGAAAATTGGCTGCAGCAGGATGCGCTCGAAAATTCAGTAGTATTACAACGGCGCAAACAAAAGAAAGACGAGGCCGATTCCATGCTGAAGCTATTCAAAGAAAAAACGTTGCGCACTATTCCGCTCGAGGGTAAAAACCTGTCCATGTTGTCCACCAGCAATAATGGCCGTTTTATATCCTATCGGTTAAGCACCACTCCTACAGGTAAAACAGCGATTGTGCCCAGTTATGTTACGGAAAGTGGGTTTACCGAAGAATTGTCGGCGCGCACTAAAGTAGGCGCACCACTCCCGGCACAGGAATTATTTGTTTTTGATACAGAGAAAGACACCGTGTTCGCCATCAAAACAGATTCTATTCCCGGGATTCGCGACCTGCCGGAATATTTAAAAGATTATCCCGCTGTATATAAAGAACAAAGCCAGCACCCGCCACTGCGGCCGGTGAACTTTTTCAACATCAACTGGTCGCCCACCAATGATTATGCCGTGATGGAAGCATGGGCGCAGGACAATAAAGACCGCTGGTTGCTGTTGCTCGATGGAGAAACAGGCAAGCTCTCGCTGCTCGATCGCCAAAGAGATGATGCCTGGATTGGCGGACCAAGCGCCAATGGTTTACCCGTTTTTAATTCGGGCTGGGTGAATAACCAAACATTCTGGTTTCAGTCAGAGGCCACCGGTTATTCGCACCTGTATACAATAAATATTACAACAAAAGAAAAGCAAACACTCACCAGCGGTAATTATGAAGTGCTAAAAACCGAACTGGGGCCCGGCAAAAAATATTTTTACCTCACCACCAATGAGGTAGAGCCCGGCCAACAACACTTGTACCGCCTGCCTGTTACAGGTGGGAAAGCAGAGCGGCTTACCACGCTTACCGGTTCAAACCTGGCTACCATTTCACCCGATGAAAAATGGATCGCCATTTTATATTCCTACAGTAATAAACCCTGGGAATTATACCTTCAACCCAATAGTCCCGCAACGGCAAAAACAAAACCGGTTCAAATAACCAACCAGGCGCAAAGCGAGGAATTCAAATCATACAACTGGCGCGATCCGGAGCTGGTCACTTTTACCGCCCGCGATCAGGCAAAAGTGTATGCGCGGTTAATGCGGCCGGCACAACCGCCTGCCAGCAAACCAGCCGTGATATTTGTACATGGGGCAGGTTATTTACAAAATGCTCATAAATGGTGGAGTTCTTATTTCAGGGAATACATGTTCCACAACCTGCTGGTCGATAATGGCTATACCGTGCTCGATATCGACTACAGGGGCAGCGCCGGCTATGGCCGCGACTGGCGAACCGGCATTTACCGCTATATGGGAGGTAAGGATCTGGACGATATTGAGGACGGCGCCCGTTACCTGGTGAAAGAATATGGGGTAAATCCCAAACATCTCGGAGTATATGGCGGTTCCTACGGCGGTTTTATAACTTTAATGGCATTATTCACAAAATCCAGTATATTTGAGGCCGGAGCCGCACTGCGGCCTGTTACCGATTGGGCCCAATACAACCACGGTTATACCTCCAATATTTTAAATGAACCTTTTAGCGACAGCATTGCGTATCATCGCAGTTCGCCCATAAACTTTGCTTCCGGATTACAGGACCATTTGCTGATCTGCCACGGAATGGTTGATGTAAATGTTCACTTCCAGGATGTTGTACGTCTAACACAACGTCTGATAGAGCTGGGCAAAGACAATTGGGAGCTTTCTGTGTATCCAATGGAAGATCATGGCTTTGTAGAACCTGAAAGCTGGACAGACGAGTACAAAAGGATCTTCCGCTTATTTGAAACCTGGCTAAAAAAGTAATCCATTTTTCCTTTATTGAATGCTGAATGCGGAACGCGCAACGCTGAATGCAGCCCTGTAGTAAGGCTGAAACTGAAGCGAGGCCTGAATTGTGTGTATTAGCGTTAAGCATGAAGCCTGAAATGTTAAGCGTACCACCAAAATGGTATGTTAACCTTGCATGTTTTTGCATAAAGCATGGCCTTTTTTTTGATAATATTGCGCAACCGTTTGCAGGTGTTGGCACCACAAACTATGTTCATACTTAAAAGCACTGTCGACTCAACACTTAATAAACTTAAAAACTTAAACCCTGTAATTATGTGCGGAATTGTAGCATATATAGGAAATAAGCAAGCTTACCCGATAATCCTGAAGGGATTAAAAAGACTCGAATATCGTGGATATGATAGCGCCGGAGTAGCCCTGTTGAATTCCGGCCTGAATGTATATAAGAAAAAAGGTAAAGTAGCCGACCTGGAAGAAACATTGGTAGGAAAAGACCTGCATGCCCATATTGGTATTGGCCATACCCGTTGGGCTACCCATGGCGAACCTTGCGATCGCAATGCGCACCCTCACTTATCAGAAAATGGTAAACTGGCCATGATCCACAACGGGATCATTGAGAACTACAACCAGTTAAAAGGGGAATTGCTGAAAAAAGGCTACACTTTTACCAGTGATACCGATACCGAAGTACTGTTGAAATTTATTGAGGACATTCAGCAGAACAACCAATGCAGCCTGGAAGAAGCAGTACGTGTTGCTTTAAAACGTGTAACAGGCGCTTATGTAATTATCCTCATCGACCAGGACAATCCAGATACGCTGATTGCCGCCCGCAAAGGCAGCCCGCTGGTAATTGGTATTGGTAAGAACCGCGATGAACACTTCCTCGCTTCTGACGCCTCGCCTATTATTGAATACACCAAGACCGTCGTATACGTGAACGACTATGAGCTGGCTATCATAAAACCAGATGAGCTGATCCTGAAAAATCTGGGTAATGAAAAGATCACGCCGTTTGTTCAACAGCTCGACCTGGAACTGGCAGCTATTGAAAAAGGTGGTTACGATCACTTTATGCTGAAAGAGATCTTTGAACAACCCAGCACCGTATTCGATTGCTTACGCGGTCGTGTTGATGCCGCCAAAGGCACTATTACCATGGCAGGTGTACAAGCCAACATCGAAGTGCTTAAAAATGCCTCCCGCATTCTCATCATTGCCTGCGGAACAAGCTGGCATGCCGGTTTGCTGGCTGAATATATTTTTGAAGAATTGTGCCGGGTGCCCGTTGAAGTAGAATATGCTTCAGAGTTCCGCTATCGCAACCCGGTAGTAAATAAAGGCGATGTAATTATTGCGGTATCGCAAAGTGGTGAAACAGCCGACACCCTGGTAGCTATTGAAAAAGCAAAAGAGCAGGGCGCATTGATCTTTGGTATTGTGAATGTAGTAGGTTCCTCTATCGCCCGCATCTCCCAAGCCGGTGCTTACACCCATGCCGGACCTGAAATTGGCGTTGCCAGTACAAAAGCCTTCACTGCACAATTGGCTGTACTGACCATCATTGCCCTGCAACTGGGTTATGAAAAAGGCACGCTCGATAACAAACGCTTCCTGCATTTAATGAACGAATTACAGGATATTCCTGATAAAATACCAGCAGCGTTAAATCAAGCAGAGCATGTAAAACAACTGGCCTATAAATACAAAGACGCCCGGGACTTCTTATACCTGGGTCGTGGTTACAACTTCCCCATTGCCCTGGAAGGCGCCTTAAAGTTGAAAGAGATCTCTTACATTCATGCTGAAGGCTATCCTGCAGCTGAAATGAAACACGGACCCATTGCGCTGGTTGATGAAAACCTGCCCGTAGTGTTTGTGGCCACCAGAGACTCTTACCACGAAAAGATCATCAGCAACATTCAGGAAATAAAAGCCCGTAAGGGAAAAGTAATTGCGGTGATCACGGAAGGCGACGATGTTATTGCAAAAATGGCCGATGATGTAATTGTTGTGCCACCTGCCGATGAACTGGTTGCGCCTATGCTCAGCGTTATTCCGCTGCAGCTGCTGGCCTATTATATTGGCGTTGCCAAAGGACTGGATGTTGACAAGCCAAGAAACCTGGCT
>NZ_JBJMLX010000576.1:0-18935 GCF_045805085.1 Niastella sp. | reverse complement strand
GTAATTATCAAACGGTTTATCATCCCGTACCACTACCAGTCCGCTTTTTTGCAAATACTCGAGGCTGTAATGCGCCGCCAGGGCTGTTTGTGCAAAGGAGTCGCGGGTGGCCAGGCAATATCCCAGTTGAAAGCGCGTCATGATCTCTTCGCGAAAGCCACGTTCTTTTAAATAGCTGAGGCCGATTGCCTGTCCTTCCTCGCTTTCGAACAGGTTGCCGGAGAAATATTTTTGAGCAAAACCATTCAGGATGTATAAGCTGTCGGCCGCTTGTTGTTGCTGCAGCCTTTCGGGGCTCATGGCCGTTTCTTCAATCTCGACATTGTATTTGGCGGCGAGCCAGCGCAACGCTTCCACATAAGAATATTTCTCATGTTCCATAATGAAGCTGATGGTATTGCCGCTGCGGCCGCAACCAAAACACTTATAAATTTCCTTGGCCGGGGAAACGGTAAAGGAAGGCGATTTTTCGCCATGGAACGGACAAAGCCCCAGATAGTTAGCTCCACGTTTTTTTAACTTTATGAAGCTGCCTACTATTTCAATAATATCTATCCGGCTAAGGATCTGTTGTATAGTTTGAGGACTGATCATTGAAGCAAATTTAGGGTTAACTTAATTATTGGGAAGAATTGATATTGGACAAGAAATGGGGGAGGGGAAAGAACGCATTATAATATATGTGTATATTTGGATATGGAAGAATTGAGAGCACGGTTGCCTACCTTTTCCGAAATGATCCATTATTACGGGCCTTATATAGGGTTAGTACTTTCGATCATCATAGCAATAGTGGTGTTACAATTTGTATGGTTCAATAGAGTGCTCAAAGCGAAAAATGAAGAAATAAAAAGATTGGTTGACAGGGAACAAAAAATTACTGACAGGTATTTATATAAAATTGATAAAGATATCGGCTACCCAAGGAAAGAAAAATAAATCATTTATTCTATGTTGTTCATTATCATTCCAACAGTAGTATTATGTGCAGTTCTGGTTTATCAATATCTCTTTTTTATCAGGGTTTATTACATCGGTCAATCCCTACATAAATTTCGTGAATTACGCTGCGAGGCTATTTTATCTCTTTCTGATAATGTTAACAACGGGTATTCATTTGATGAAACAAAAGAACATCACTTATTTTTACTTAGGTTAAATGCAATTATAACCAACCTCGATGCATTTGGGCCCCGGCTTTTTACATTTAAATCAGTACTGGGTATCTATTCAAAAATCCTCTTTTCTTCCGAAACAATAACTGCCAATTCAAATAACGCGGTAAATATCCCCCTCCAGTACAAAGAAAAAGTAAGAGAGAGCCTGTTTACAGCACTAAAAGCAATTCCTTTACTCAGGTTCCGGTTCTTTATTTTTCTTTTAAAAGTGCTGGCTATGTTCTTCATTAAATCAGGCATTAATAAATACAAACAAGAGCTGTACGCCCTTGAAAAAATTGCCCAATTCGAAAAAGATAAAGGCATCTCCTGCCAATCTTAAATATTTCCCCATATATAATTGCTTGCTATAAGCAACTATTTGACTTACACTTTTTTGTATTTCTTCTACAGGATTACAGTTACAACAACGGTATACAATCATACCATTGCCTGTTAACTATTGGTTTATAATTTTAATTGTCTTTTCTCCTGTTTTTCCCGCAAATGTTTCTTAAATTAGATTAACTACTTACAGCGCACCACATTAAGCCTTACTTCCAACTTAAGAAGCTCTTTATATTTCTTCATTTATAAATTTTCTCCCATGGTAACTACAGAAATCGCACAGCTGTCAAGAGAATGCAATGCCTGGCGGGAGACATTGCGTTCTTACCGAGATGAATTCGGTCAACTTAAAAACCGTCTCCAGGACCTTGCCGGACACCAAACAAACAGAGACGTACTCCTGGAGATTGAACACCTCGACAATCAGTTCCACATTCAGCTCATTAACATTCACGACCTCAAGCAAGCCATCAAACTCCACCACCGTAAGCTCAACGACGAAATGGCTGAACCCAATAATGTGAACCTGGCCGAAGACGCATCCATCGATCACGAACGACTTTTCAACGATTATCAGCAACTGGAGAATACTCTGACGGAAGTAAAAGAGGAATTTTCGCACTTCGCGAATCATATAGGATAAATAAAGTATAGCCCGTGCTATAAACAGCTGCTTATGCACTTATAGCAGGCTTTAAAATATTATAAGAAGCCGAAGCAGGAAGTAAGAGGTAGGAAAAAAGTTCGCGAAATTCTTACCTCATACTTCTTACTTCATACCCTTTAACACCAATTATTTCTTCCCCTAATACAGCCGAAAAGTCCTGAGCCGAGTTTAAGGACAGCATCCATACCTTTTTAAAACTACTATTCTTCATTTTAAAAAATTGTTTGCTATGGCTGAATTTGATACCTCACATGTAAAAAATGTAGTCTTGCTTGGCCATGCCGGCTGCGGCAAGACCACATTGGCGGAGTGCATGCTATATGAAGCAGGCCTTATTACCCGCCGCGGCACCATTGCCGAAAAAAACACCATCGGCGATTACCATGAGCTGGAACAGGAACGTGGTAATTCCATCTTCTCCAAATTAATGCATACCAAATGGCGGGGTTACAAGATCAACATTATTGATACCCCCGGTTACGACGATTTTGTGGGTGAAGTGATATCGGCCCTGCGCGTGGCCGATACCGGAGTAATGTTACTCAATGCCATAATGGGTGTTGAAGTTGGCACCGACGTTATTTGGGATTATACCGAACAGTTTAAAACGCCCATGATCTTCGCCGTTAATAAACTCGACGAGGACAACGCTGATTTTGACAGGACCGTTCGCGAAGCAAAAGCCCATTTTGGCAGTAAAGTGGCCGTGGTGCAATACCCCAGGCAACAGGGAGCGGGCTTTCACGAGATCATCGATGTGCTTCGCATGACGATGTATAAATTTAAAGACACGGGAGGTAAACCCGAGAAACTGCCCATCCCCGATGAAGAGCGCGCCCGCGCCGATGAGCTGCACAAAGAACTGATAGAGGCGGTGGCCAGTAACGACGAATCCCTGATGGAAAAATATTTCGACAAGGGCGAGCTGGATGAAGACGAAATGAAGAACGGCCTGAAAAAGGCAATGATCAACCACGACCTGTTTCCCTTATTCTGCCTGTCGGCAGAACGGAATATGGGCAGTGGCCGGCTGATGGGCTTTATTGATAATGTTTGCCCCAGCGCCAATGAAATGCCGCCCCAGACCACGCAAGGTGGAAAATCGTTGCCTTGCGAAGCCAGCGGTCCGGCCTGCATCTTTGTTTTTAAAACCATCAGCGAGCCGCATGTAGGCGATCTGTCTTTCTTCAAAGTATATTCAGGTGCGGTGCAAAGTGGTATGGAGCTGGAAAACGAATCGACCGGCGTCACTGAAAAAATAAACCAGTTATTCCTGGTAGAAGGAAATAAACGCACCAATATCACCGAACTGGTAGCAGGGGATATTGGCGCCACCCTGAAATTAAGGAACACCCACGTTAATAACACCCTGCACACAAAAGGGAAAAATTACGAACTGAATCCCATTGAGTTTCCACCCCCCAATATGACGGTGGCCATTGAAACCCTGAAAAAAGGGGAAGAAGAAAAACTGTCACAGGCATTGCACCAGCTACGGGAAGAAGACCCCACGCTTATTGTGGAGGTTTCCCAGGAACTGAAACAAACGCTCATCCATTGCCAGGGCGATATGCATCTGGCAGTGGCCAAATGGAAAATAGAGCATCTGCATAAAGTTGACGTAAAATTCATCAAACCCCGCATCCCTTACCGCGAAACCATTCGCCGGATGGCCGAAGCCAATTACCGGCACAAAAAGCAGAGTGGGGGCTCTGGTCAGTTCGGAGAAGTGTTCTTACGCATAGAACCCTGGTATGAAGGCATGCCCGACCCCAACGGGTTGAACGTTCGCGGCCGGGATGTACATGATCTGGACTGGGGCGGTAAACTCGTTTTTTATAACTGTATTGTGGGCGGGGCGATCGACAATCGCTTTCAACCATCCATTTTAAAAGGTGTTATGGAAAAAATGCAAACCGGCCCGTTAACCGGGTCGTATGTACGTGACGTGCGGGTATCGGTTTATGATGGTAAAATGCACCCGGTGGACAGTAATGACATATCTTTCAAGATAGCGGGTTTAATGGCCTTTAAACAGGCTTTCCAGCAGGCTGACCCGCAGATACTGGAACCCGTGTACCAGATTGACGTGTTGTGTCCCGATGACCTTACCGGCGCCGTGATGGGCGACCTGCAAAGCCGCCGCGCCGTGGTGGAGGGCATAGATACCCAGGGGCATTTCCAGAAGGTGATCGCCAAGGTGCCGCTGGCCGAAATGGATGGGTACTCCTCCTCACTTCGTTCCATTACGCAGGGGCGCGCCAAGTTCACCATGAAGTTTTTTGACTATGTTCCGATGCCGTTCGATGAACAACGCCGGCTGATAGATGATTACTCGAAGACGGCGAAGGAGGAATTGGTGTAGAGTTGAAAAAAAGTTAACCAGTTAACCAGTTGACGAGTTGACCAGGTAGGCGGGTTGATAGCGTTGATAGGGTGATAAAGGGGAAAGAACATAGAGTTAATAAGTTGACGAGTTGACAGGTTAACACGGCAATCCGAATTGTCGGGAACCATTTCACGTTTGCCGTTTCATGTTTCACGATTCCACAGAACCAACTGGCCCTAGCATATAAATAGCTACCTACGGGTGGCTATTTTTTTTTAATACCGGGTAAGCGATGGACGCTCGCATAAAAATTTTATTCCAATTCGCGAATATCATTTACTTTCAACCGACGCAACAAGTGTTCAAATCATATGTTTTGTATGGAGGTGAAAGCCCTGGATAAAAAAGAATTCGTATTCAACATTGTAAGCCAATCACATGTTCCCATGTTCATTGCCTGGGGACCATCAGGGACCTTGTACTATAACGACGCATGTAAACCGCTTATTGGCTTGTCGCCAACTGAGGCGATGGGACTATCGCTGCAGACAGTTTTTGCCAGAAACTGGAGCAAACTGGGGCCCGCCTTTGACCAGGTGATGCAGGGCCGCTCAGTAACCATTCCCGATATGCAGCTTTTCATCAACCGGTTTGGGTATTCCGAACCGGTCAGTTATACATTTTCCTGCATTCCCATTCCGCTGGAAACCGGTAAAACAGGCGGCATGCTGGTTACGGCCACTGAAAACATTGCCATACAGCAGGCCGCTCAAAAAAAGATCTACGATATTTTATTGCAGTTACCTATTGGCATTTTAACCCTGCGGATGCCTGATTACCGTATTGAACTGGCCAATAACTCATTTTTACAGATCGCCAGTAAAGAAGTGAATGACATTACCGGCCGCTCGCTATTTGAGGTGAATCCGGACCTAAAGGACCAAAAGATCGAGGAAATGATCAGCCAGGTTGTAGAAACCGGTAAGCCGCTTATCCAGAACGGCATGCCTTTGCGCTTTGAACGCAATGGCGCTCAGGTAATGGCCTATTTCAATGTGCTGTTTTACCCATTGCCGGAGTCAGATGGCACCTGTAGCGGCGTGATGGTGGTAGGCCGTGAAGTGACCGATATTATCCTGGAAAGAAAACGCATGGAAAACAGCGAACACTATTTCCGCCGCCTGGCCGATGCGGTTCCTGTTATGCTGTGGATCACCCGTCCTGATGGCTATTGCACGTATGTAAACCAGAAATGGTACGACTATACCGGGCAACCGCCCGAAAAAACCCTGGGCGATGGCTGGCTTTCGGTAGTGCATCCGGATGATGTTCAATTAATGACAAGTTGTTTTGAAGACGCCAATACCCACCAGGCGCCTTTTAACTTCGAATACCGCATCAGGAGCGCCGATGGAACTTATCGCTGGATACTCGATTCCGGTTCGCCCATGTTTGATAAAAAAGGCGTTTTCGAAGGGTTCATCGGTTCGGTCGTGGATATCGACAACCGTAAACTGGCCGAAGATGCCGTTCGTGAAAGTGAAAAAAGGGTCCGGCAGCTGGCCGATTCCATGCCTCAGATCGTATGGACGGCTAATTCCGATGGTTATGTAGATTACTATAACAAGCAATGGTACTTACTGATCGGTGAGGAAAACCAATTTGGCGACGAGAGCTTTATTGTACATGTTCACCCCGATGATCAGGCCCGGTGTCTGGAATCATGGCATGAGGTAGTGCGTACCGGGGAGTCGTTAGAAATTGAATTCCGTTTCCGGGTAAAATATCCCGTACCGGTTTACCGGTGGTTCCTGGTGCGGGCCCGTCCCATCAAAAACGATAATGGCCAGATCATTAAATGGTTTGGCACCTGTACCGATATTGATGATGTAAAGAACATTCACCTGGAGCTGGAGAACCGGGTGGCTGAAAGAACGCATGAAATTTCGCACAAGAACAAAGCCCTGGAAGAAACTACCCGCGAATTAAAGGAGATAAACCAGCAGCTGGAACTGCGCCATGAAGAGCTGCGCCAGAGTGAAGATCGTTATTTGCGCATGACCAACGAGGTGGAAGATTATTCCATAATTCTGCTGAGCAAGGATGGCTATATTGAAAACTGGAATAAAGGGGCGGAAAAAATAAAAGGGTATACTGCCGATGAGATCATCGGCCTGCACTTCCGGCTTTTTTATACCCATGCCGATCAGCAGCACGGCCTGGCGGAAAAACTGATAGAGGAGGCGACACTGAACGGAAAATCAACCTTTGAAGGGTTGCGGGTACGCAAGGATGGATCCACCTTCTGGGCGTATTCGGTGCTCACCGCCCTGCACAATGACAAAAACGACATCATCGGTTTTTCAAAAGTAACCCGCGATCTTACCAAGCAAAAGCTTACCGAAGACCAGTTGAAAATGTATGCCGAGCAACTGGAACAGAAGAACCGGGAGCTGGAACGCAGCAACAGCGAATTGTCATCGTTCAGTTATGTGGCCAGCCATGACCTGCAGGAGCCTTTACGAAAAATACAGGCTTTTGGCAACCTGATACAGGCCCGCGATGTGGCCAGTTTAAGCGATACCAGCAAGGATTACTTCAACCGGATGGTGAAAGCAGCAGTACGCATGCAAAACCTTATTGACTCCTTACTGGAGTTCTCACGCACCACTACTGCCCGTAAGAATTTTGAATTGACCGATCTGAATATGCTGCTCGATGAAGTGAAAAAAGAACTGGCGCACCGGATTGAAGAAAAAAAGGCGGAGATCATTTCGTCACACCTGCCTACCGTGACTATTATTCCCTTTCAGTTCAGACAGCTGTTATCGAATTTGATCAGCAATTCGCTGAAATATTCACGCGAGGATGTAACGCCCGTTATTGAAATTACCGCGGCTTATGTAAAAGCGAGAGACCTGAATGAAAAGGCCGCCATCCCGGGCAAGGATTATTTCCGCTTTAAAATAGCAGACAACGGGATTGGGTTTGAGCAGGAGTATGCCGAGAAAATATTTGACCTGTTTCAGCGGCTGCATGGCCGCAATGAATACAGCGGCTCCGGCATTGGCCTGGCAATTTGTAAAAAGATTGTTGAGAACCATCATGGTTTTATGCGGGCCGAAAGTGGAGCAGGAGAGGGCGCTACGTTTTACTTTTTCATACCAGCCAAATAGTTGAAAGTTTTAAGTTGAAATACAAAGTCCGCAAATAGTAAGGTAACACTACTTGCGGACTTTTCTTATTTCTTACTTCCTACTTCTTACGTCAATATTTGGCGCATTCCTTCATCTCTTTCTCACTATAAGCTAATCCATATTGTTTCAACACCTCATCGGGAACGCCATTCCATTTATTAGGCGTATTACCGGCATAGCCAACGTCTTTCACGCCAATTTCGCTGGTATAAAAACCGGAAGTGGTTAGATCGCGCATGAGACTAAAGAAGGCAATGCCCGGACCCATATCAGGTTTCATTTGTTTGCCCCTGGTTATATCTTTCCCATTTTCTTTATAAACAATTTGGGGGTAAGCAATATCATCAACAATATTTATTTGCTGGGTAGGGTCGCATTCAATAAACGGTTTATTGAAACGCTTCAGGCTTTGTACATCTAACCAGCGTAAACCACCCCGCATGGGCGTTTGGTTTTCGGGTTTGTCTTTTACGATGTATTCAATAAAATCAGGCACTTTGGCGTCTGAGGCGCTGCCGCTTATTTCATCTTTTGGAATGATGATGTCGGCCAGCACCGTGATGGTAGCCATTTCATGCGAAGTAAAAAAGGTCTTTGACGTTATTTCCTTTTCCCGCTCTTTTTCTTCCTCGGCACGGTCTAGGGTAAATTCGCCGGAAGGCTCGGTTACTTTAACAGGCTCTTTTTTATTATCGGTTTTGCAGGCATCCAGCAACACACCGGCCGACAGGGTACTTACTGCTATAGCTTTTAAGGATTTTCTTCTGTCCATTTTTTTGAGTTTTTGGTTCGTGGTTACAGGTTACGCTTTTTCATTTCATCAATGATATATTCCGATGCACGCATGGAAAGCGCGAGAATGGTCCAGGTGATGTTTTTATCAGCCTGAGAAACAAACGGGCCGCCATCTACACAAAACAGGTTTTTACAATCATGGGCCTGGTTGTATTTGTTCAACACCGATTCTTTGGGATCGCTACCCATCCGTACCGTACCGGCTTCGTGAATGATATTACCGGGCGCATGCAACCCATAATTGTTCTCAGCGGTACCATCATCACCATAAGTAATAATAGCGCCCATGTTATGAAAGATCTCTTTAAAGGTTTCCTTCATGTGTTTGGCCTGTTTAATATCGTATTCGTGTGGTTTTACATTGAAGCGTAACACAGGAATACCATATTTATCAACCACTTTGGGATCAATTTCGCAATAATTGCTTTTTACGGCAAGGGCTTCACCACGGCCGGCCATACCCACCCGGGCGCCATAGAAGTAACGCATATCTTCTTTCAACGATTTACCATAGCCACCAGGTTCTTTTTGATGTCCTTTTACCTCGAACCTGCCATTCAGAGCCTGAACACTGTTACCAAAACCATAAGCGGGCTGGCCAAAACCACCCCAATATTCAATATGATAACCGCGGGGGAAATCGAGTTTTTTATTATCACCCCACCATGGTGTATAAATGTGCGCGCCGCCCACACCATCTTCATTATAGCGTTTGCGATCGAACAGTTCGGGTAATACCCCGCCCATATCAGCACCGGTTGAATCGTGCAGGTATTTACCCACCACGTCACTGCTGTTGGCCAGTCCATTGGGATAGCGGGCCGATCTTGAGTTCAGCAGCAAACGGGCCGATTCGCAGGCGCTGGCTGCCAGGATCACCGTACGGCCCATCACCTGGTATTCCTGCAGATCGGTCTTGTTTACATATGATACACCTGTGGCGAGTCCTTCAGTATTGGTGAGCACTTCACGCGCCATGGCGTTGGTGATCACATCTACGTTACCGGTCTCGAGAGCAGGTTTTACTAAAACCGAGGAAGAAGAGAAGTCGGCATATGCAACTGAGCAGGCCCGGTTACACTGTCCGCAAAAAATACACTCGCCGCGCGAATCATTGATCTTTTTAGTAAGGATCGAAAGCCGGGAGGGGATCACCGGAATGCCCATACCAGTGGCCGCTTTTTTTATCATCAGTTCATGCAAACGGGGTTTGGGCGGGGGCAGAAAAATACCATCAGGGTCATTTTCCAGGCCTTCATTGCTGCCAAATACACCAATGAGCTTGTCAACTTTATCGTAATAAGGTTTTACATCGTCATAACCAATTGGCCAGTCGTCACCCATTCCATCTATGCTGTGCCGTTTAAAATCTTTGGGGCCGAAGCGGAGGGAGATACGACCCCAGTGATTGGTACGGCCGCCGATCATGCGGGCGCGCCACCATTCCCATTTGGTATTGTCGGCATGAGTATAAGGTTCACCATCAATTTCCCAACCCCAGTAGCAGGCGTCAAAATCACCAAAAGGTCTGAATTTGGTGCTGGCGCCACGACGGGGTGATTCCCACGGATTTTTAAACTGAGTTACATTTTTTCTTGGATCATACATTGGTCCGGCTTCAATCAAACAAACTTTCAACCCGGCATGAGACAACACGTAAGCAGCCATGCCGCCACCGGCGCCCGAGCCTACGATGATGACATCATATTGCCTGGCATTTTTTTTCACCTGAAGATCCCCCATAAGAGTAAGTAAGTTTTATAAATGAAGAATGGTTGGTTTAGAGCATAAATGTAAAGGTTTAGCAATCCTGACCAATTATTTGCAATCGCTTTTTTATATGTGGTTGAAATAGTAGCAGCCTGTGCAAATAAACCATTATTGGCAAAGGGCAAAGGGCAAAAGGCAAAGGCAGTGACGCGGCAAGGCAACAAAGAGGCACGCAAATTCCTGCAATCTGTTGTTGCAGGGGTTTGAAATAAAGGCGCGAGGTATAAGGTTCAAGGTTCAATGACTCAAAACTCGGAATGCCTGATTGTTTTCGAGGTGAATTCCAGGGTTTGTGCCTTGTTCCTGAACCATGTAATTTTTAAAACAATGGTATTTACCTAATTACCCCGATTAATGTAATCCATACGTTTAAAGTCGGGTATTTTTGAATATTATATACCAAAGACCATACTATATTGAATAATATTCAAAGAATGGCTTTTTTATTTCAAATATTTGTAGCAGTACGTATAGATAAACCCTTATTTATTAAAAAATTGGTTAATGGGCTGAAGAATTTATACTTTATTCCCGCAATTTTACATACATAAATTCGTTAAACAGATGTCCAATTATTCTGAAAAAACCTATAATCACATATCCCTATGACCCCATACATCCAAAATGAAACGGATTACCTGGCCGAGAAATTCATGATATTGGAATATCATATTGCGCATGCCAGCAAGATTGCCCTTCTTAAGATTCAGAGTTGGAAATTTGCCGTCAAGAATCCAGAAGTAGGGACACGTTATCAAATGGCAGCAGAAGATATGGTACGCCAGTCATTAATGAGTTTTGTACCCGCTTCTCATATTTTAAATGAAGAGGGTTTCTATTTTCGACCGATCCAGAATTAATTAGTTTTAAAATAATCACAGCAAGTCGCTTCTTCACCGGAGCGACTTTTT
Source organism: Niastella sp. (assembly GCF_045805085.1). Taxonomy (NCBI): domain Bacteria; kingdom Pseudomonadati; phylum Bacteroidota; class Chitinophagia; order Chitinophagales; family Chitinophagaceae; genus Niastella; species Niastella sp. Next base: position 7,761 of record NZ_JBJMLX010000576.1, on the reverse strand, counting down.
TTTTTGCTTAAAGCCCTTCCGGCCTCCCCCCGTCCCCCTCCGGTGGAGGGGGAGTTTTGCAACCTCGAGATTAATCTTAACCTGTTAACATGTCAACTTATTAACTTATCAACTCTATCAACCCTCAACCTCACCCTTTTTCTCTCCAAACCTTCTTCTTCCTCGTTAACTTGTCAACTTGTTAACTCGTTAACTCGTTAACTGATCAACTTACTTAGTCCCCTTTAGCAATTGTTAATATTTATTTTCCCGATATATAACAGAAACCCATAAATGATAATTTCTTAAGGAATAATTTATAATGCGGTAATCGTGCAGGCGGCACCGATCTATCCTTAATGGTTAACCTGTATGTTAGTCACTAAGCGTGTCTAAAAAGTCATTTTTCAAAATCAACATTCAAAAAGACTTCCTATTTTTGTTTTGGCAACACTAATCAGCGAAGTGAGAAAGAAATGGTGAGACGAGCAATGTAGCCGATGCAACAAACCTTATCTGATGGACAGGATTCTATTATTTACGCCACTTCTTATCTTTTTATCTCTTTTACTTATCTCATATGCCTACGGGCATCTTTGGTGTGCCTTCACCTATTTTTCAGATCGAGTAAATCCGTACAGGAAAAAGATCTCAAAACAATTGGTCAGTTTACATCGCCTGAACGCAGTTTACCAACCAGCGAACCCGTTCAGCCGGCACCATGTGTGTAAACGGAGTACTGAATATGTGCCCGAGTGGTTCCTTTCATCACGAAGGTGACCCGGCAACAAAAATGATCGATAGCAGATAGCCCGTCTCGATGAACACGCAATAAAACGGATAGCAACAACTCCCACGTTTCAACCATGGATCTACCGGAATACAGTAGATGCCATACAGTTAATTATTGTTTAATAGCAATTCAGTAACCCATGTTTTAGCAAGTCACGTACCACCTGCTGAAGCAAGCGCTTTATTTATGTGAGCTGTAGGTAAGGGATTAGGGTCAGCTACTTTTGTTATTTGCTATAAACCTTTTCTTATGAAATTGAAAAAAGAGGACATTGAAAGGATCAGGCTCGCAAAAGATCTATTAACAAAAAACAGGCGTTATCATATCACCATTAATGATCTAAGTCAACAAACACAACTCAACCGTACCAAATTGCAATTTGGATTTAAACAGCTGTTTGGGGTTAGCATCGATGATTACCGGATCCTGTTGCGAATGGAAAAAGCCAAGGAGTTGCTGGAACAAACCGAGAAAAGTGTAAAAGAAATATCAATACTGGTAGGATACAAAAGCATGGGAAGTTTCAGTACCATGTTTAAAAAAATATATAGTAAATCGCCCACCGAATGGCGGAACGGGCAGCATGGATAAAACAACAATGACGATATGACTTTAACACACGAAGTGAACACCACTTTGACAGAGGGGTATTGCCATGCATTATGGCCATCCGGTTCTTTATATAACTATAACAGTATGGCACATGTTATTTCGTGAAATAAAATAATTTAAATAATGCAAATACAAGAAATGAAACTTCGTATATTGCATGTAGATATTTGACAAGGACGGTTTTCAATACATACATATTCAGCAAGAAGTAGCTGCGGCACAAAAACTTATTTTCTTGGAAGCTCGTGAATAAAGCCCTCAAAGCTGCCTGCCTTAGTTGTGCAGGCACCAGACCCGAAACCAAGCTAAGCGGCCAAAAGTACCGCACTACTATTGCTGATGAGTGCTGAACAACATTTGGCTATAGAATGATGATCCGGGTAGCCGGAAGCGTTTATGACTGTGGTGAAAGATATTTTGGAGGGTCAGCAGATAACACCCGTTCATGAATGCTGGGATGAATGACGAGTCGCTCCCGGCTTTCACCCCAATGACCAGGATATAACCCCGGCATAGCCGGCTCCCGGATTCATTTTACATATTGGTTTCAATTTCTAATTGGCCTTTCTTGATCTATTATAGAAGGTTTTTAACAGTGGCTTGCTTGTACTGCCTTTTCTGTCCAGTAAGGGCACTATAGGTAAGCATTCTGAACGTAAATGCGATCACTTCAGGTTTCGCCCAATAATTTTATTAACTTTAGTCAGCTATGGACCTACGGGTACTAACTGATGAGATACTGCTGCAATTGTTAAAAGCCAACGATGAGCAGGCTTTTAAGGAGATCTATTCGCGCTACTGGAAACTCATTTTTGAAGCAGCTTATCACCGCCTGTCAAGCAGGGAAACCGCCAAAGAACTGGTGCAAACTATCTTTCTACGCATTTGGGAAAAACGTCATTCCATTCACATCACTCATCTGCAAGGCTATTTACAAACCGCCATCAAAAACAGTGTCATTAATTATGTGGAAGCAACCATGGTGCATAAAAAATATCTGCAGCATGTTGTACACACCAGCTCAGCTACTTGCCAGGACACCGAATCTACCCTTACATTTCACGAATTATCCCAAGCGATAGAAAAAGCCATTGCAGCGCTTCCGGAGAAAACAAGACAGGTTTTTCGCCTTAGCCGCTTCGATCATTTATCTATTCGTGAAATAGCGGCCAGCCTGAACATTTCTGAAAAAGCCGTTGAATACCATATTACCCAATCGCTCAAGATCATGCGGCTGTACCTGAAAGATTATCTTGATATCGCATGGTAGCAGAACAACCCCAATTTTTTCTAATTGCCTTTAGGGGATCTCTCAACTTGCCTGTCTATAACAAAACGGTTCAATAAACCGCATAAACCTAATCTCGATGGATCGCACAGCATTCAGGGAATTGTTAATACGTTATAGTAATAACACTGCCACTGCAGAAGAAAAGGCTTTGATCGATCATTGGTATGAGTTGTTATATAATAATAAGCTACCGGCCCTTAAGCAAAGTGAACTGGATAACATAGAGCAAGAAATGTGGGCGCATATTGAAAAAGCAGGCAACCTGTCGGGGCCTTTTACTGTATATCGTTCTATAAAAAGGAAACGCCTGTATTATTTCGCTGCTGCAGCGGTTATTATTGGCCTGGTAATCAGCGGCTGGCTGGTATTCTTCCATTCTGCCAAAACATTTTCCTATGAAATAAGCCGAAGACAAAACAAGTTATCAGAAAGTGTTAATGCCACTACTACCCCTCAACGAATAGACCTGGAAGATGGCAGTTATATATTATTGAAACCTGCCTCAAAGATTGCCTATGCACAGCATTTCGGCGCCAATAAACGGGAAGTGTACCTGGAAGGGGAAGCTTTTTTTCAGGTGGCTAAAGATGCTACCCGGCCATTTTATGTATACACCAACGAACTGGTAACAAAAGTGTTGGGCACCAGCTTTGATGTACGGGCATTTTCACACGACGATACCATCCAGGTGATGGTGCATACGGGAAAAGTAACAGTATATAAACGAAAGAATGGAGCAACCGAGCAGGAACTGGCCAAAGCCAATGCTACTATTATTACGCCCAATCAGCAGATATTGTTCAACCGGCAACTGGCCAGCTTTACCAGGTCTGTCACTATACAACCGCAGGTGATCAATACGGCTGATAATACGGACAGCAAACAATTTGTTTTTACCGATACCCCGGCATCTGAGGTGCTGATGATGCTTCAAAGATCATATGGCATACCCATTATTTTTGATGAAGAGTTGATGAGCCAATGTTCATTCACCGGCGCCTTTACCAATGAAAGTTTTTTTGAACGCATCAGCCTCGTTTGTAAGGCTATTGAAGCTACCTATGAACAGGCTGACGGACAGGTGATCGTCACCGGCAGTAATTGTGAAAAAATTAACCGTTTAACCAAAATACATGACAAATGAGAAAAGCCATCCTAATCAATGTAATAAAGTATTTCGCCGGACAGTTGCTGTTGGCGGCGCTTTTTGCCGTTACCCTGTATGCAGCACCTGTTGGTACCCGAAATGTACTGGACCGCGAAGTAACACTGAACATCAAAGAAAAAAAGCTGGAGTATGTATTGATTAGAATAGAGGAGCAAACAAAGGTGACGTTTGTGTTCAGTTCGAAACTAATACAAAGCGACCGCCTGGTCACCATCAGTAAATCCAAGGAAAGATTATCGGTGGTATTGAATGAACTGGCCAGCTACCTGCATCTTGACTATGAAGTGGCAGGCGATAAAGTGATCCTGAAACGGCAGCTTTCAGTTAAGGCCGGCCTAGAGACGGATAATAGCACGCCGGAAATAGCGGCCATTCCCATTACCGGTAAAATAACCAGTTCAAAAGGGGAGCCTTTATCGGGCGTGAGCGTTGTTGTAAGGGGCAAGTCTGGCGGCACCTCCACTAACGCCAATGGCGTTTTTACCATTAATGCTGAAGCAGGCGATGTGCTTGTTATTACTAATATCGGTTATAAAACGCAGGAAATAACAGTAGGCAGCGAGCATGAGTTGACTATAAGCCTGGAAGACGCAGTGGCTGAATTAACCACTGTAGTAGTAGGTTCCCGTTCCTTACGGCCAAGAACAAATGTGGAATCGCCGGTACCGGTTGATGTTATTTCTTCCAAAGACCTGCTTGGGACAGGGCAAATAGAACCTGCCCAACAGATCCAGTACACTGCACCCAGTTTTGTTTCGAACCGGCAAACCATTGCCGATGGCACCGATCATATTGACCCGGCCAGCTTACGTGGTTTGGGCCCCGACCAGGTGCTGGTGCTGGTGAACGGCAAACGCCGCTATAACACTGCCCTGGTCAATATTAATGGTACAGTAGGTAAGGGGTCTGTGGGCACCGACCTGAACGCCATTCCGACCAGCAGTATCGACCGGATAGAAGTATTGCGGGATGGCGCCGCCTCGCAATACGGTTCTGACGCAATTGCCGGCGTTATAAACATAGTATTGAAGAAGAAAACCGGCACCCAGGTTTTTGCGCATGCCGGGCAGCAATATGCCGGTGATGGCGCCAATTTGCAATTAGGCATAAACGAAGGTTTTAAGTTGGGCAAAAAAGGCGGCGTACTGAACCTTACCGGTGAAATACGCCATCGCCAACCCACCAACCGCGCCGGTGACTACCTGGGCACGGTATACACGGCCAATGCTACACAGGACGAGGCATTGATTGCGCAAAACGGAGGTTGGGACCGTAAGAACAATATGTTCATCGGAAATTCAAAACAATTGAATGCATATGGCGAAGCCAACCTGGAAGTGCCCATTTCAAATAAGAGTAAATTCTATGCAATGGGTATGTACAGTTACCGCAAGGGAAAAGCAGCCGGCTTTTACCGGTACCCGAAACAAACCTCGCAGGTAGTGGCGCAATTTTATCCCCGTGGTTTTCTGCCATATATTGAATCGGAGATCAACGACCGGTCGCTTATGGCCGGTATTAAAGGTAAAACCGCCAGCGCCTGGAACTGGGATGTAAGCAGCACATATGGCGGTAACCAGTTCCGGTTTGATGTAACCAATTCAAACAATGCCAGCATGGGTACTGCTTCACCCACTTCCTTTTATTGCGGCAAACTGGCTTTTCAACAAAGCACTACCAATGTCGACTTCTCAAAAGATTTTGGTTCCCATCTTCATCTGCCGTCGTTTAACGTAGCCCTTGGTGCAGAAATGCGTATTGACATGTTCAAGATAACACCGGGACAGGAAGAGTCGTGGAAGAACTATGATCCCAATGGAGGTAAAGCTGGCGGCGCCCAGGTATACCCGGGATATCAGCCAGCCAATGCAGTAGATGAAAACCGCAGTGTGTTCAGCGGCTATGTGGATGTAGAATCGGACATTACCGAAAAGTTCCTGGTAGACGTTGCCGGCCGCTTCGAACATTACAGCGATTTTGGTAATGCGTTAGCCGGTAAACTGGCGTTGCGGTATAAGCTACTCGACGCATTATCTATCCGGGGCGCCATCAGCAATGGGTTCAGAGCGCCTTCTATTCACCAGTATTTCTTTAACAATACCAGCACCCAGTTTCAGTTGATAAACGGAACGCTGTCGCCCAGTAATACGTTAACGGTTCGTAACAGCGATCCTATTGCCAAAGCGCTGGGTATTCCTGATCTGAAAGAAGAAACATCGGTTAACTACAGTCTGGGTATCACTGCCAAACCAGGCCGCAATACCTCCCTTACAATTGATGCCTATCGCATAGATATCAAGAACCGCATTTTACTGGCAGGTCCATTTAAAAGAACGGCAGCCGGTACTTCTATCGTTGACCAGGTATTGAACAACGCGGGTATTGGCACCGATGTGCAGGTGGTGCAGGCGTTCAGCAACTTCGTAGACACAAAAACCCAGGGCATTGACATTATTTTTTCCGTGAGTCCGCAGTTAAATACAGGCAACCTCGACATCACGCTGGCGGCTAACTTCAACGAAACCAAGATTAAAAAAGTAAAAGGCACCGAAAAGATCCCCGCGAAGCCCGATTCAGTAGGCAATTACTTTTATTTTGACCGGGCCGAACAATCGCGCGTAGAAAAGGCCAACCCGAAAAATAAAGTATCACTGTCGGCCAATTACCAGTATAAAAAAATAGGCCTGATGGCGCGGGCAACCCGCTTTGGTAAAGTATCGTCGTGGAATGCAGATCCCCGGCTCGATGAAACCTATGACCCGAAAATTGTAACCGATGCCAGCATCAGTTACAGCATACTGCCACAGGTGCGCGTAACGATTGGTGCTAATAATTTATTTGATGTATATCCAGATAAACTAAAATGGTTCCAGGATGGTAATGGCGACAAATCGAACATTTACTATGGCAATACCTCCGACGGACGTTTTCAATACAGCCGTAACGCAACCCAGTTTGGAATGAACGGCGGGTATTATTACATCAGTCTTTCGGCGAACTTTTAAACCTGTCTGAACCGGGGATTGGTGAAATGATTGAGATTTATGGGATATGGATGCTTATGCTATCCAGGGTGGGTCGTTCGCTTGCTGTCGGACGACCCACCTTTTTTATTACCATAATTGATTAACTTGCCTTTCTTATAGTTTTTGTATGATCGTTGTTATTCAATGTAAAGACCAGGTTGGATTAGTGGCAGGCATTACGGGCGTGCTGGCAAAAGAACAATTGAACATTGTTTCGCTGCGCGAACACGTTGATAAGATCGAGAACCGTTTTTTTATCAGGGTGCATTTAGAGCAGGACACCGACTCGCAAGCGCTTGAAGAAAAGCTAAACCAGGTGTTGCCGGCAGATGCGATGATAACGGTGAACCCTTTACCTGAGAAAAAAATAGTGGTGATGGTGACCAAAGAATACCATTGCCTGGGCGACATTCTTATCCGTAATTATTTCAAAACCCTGGGCGCCCAGGTGCAGTGCGTAATCGGGAACCACGATACCCTGCAGAATATCTGTCAGCGGTTTGATATTCCCTTTTACCTGGTATCGCACGAGCAAAAAGATAAGGAGGCTTTTGAAGCGCAGGTAAGCAGTCTGATCGATAAGTATTCACCTGATTATATTGTGCTGGCCAAGTTCATGCGCATTTTATCACCGGGTTTTGTGGCGAAGTATACCGGCAGCATCATCAATATACATCATTCTTTTTTGCCGGCCTTTGTAGGCGCCAATCCTTACCGGCAGGCGTTTGAGCGCGGGGTGAAGTTAATTGGGGCAACTGCGCATTTTGTTACCAACGAGCTCGATGAAGGGCCTATTATCGCGCAACAGATCATTCCTGTAACGCATTCCCATACGGCCGCTGATATGATGAAGGCGGGAAAAGAAATTGAGACCGCGGTACTGGCGAAGGCG
>NZ_JBJMLX010000575.1:0-28416 GCF_045805085.1 Niastella sp. | reverse complement strand
TTCCTTATTTAAATATAGTGCTATTTACGGATGTAATACTGGTTCAAGCGCCGCCAGACCTGCTGCTGCCGGGTCGGTATACCTTACCTGCGCATCGCCTTGATTGCGTTTGGGATGTAAGGTTTTACCCATTGCATCCAGGTATTTGTTGAGTTGTTTCAGGCTGTTGGTGCTTTTATCAACGAGGTTTATTTCCACCTCGCCAACAAAGGCATCGTCTTTTTGACCACCGCTGACCATGAACACATCCTGCCACATGCCAACAGAAAGATCTAACGCGGCTTTAGCGCTGCTGTCAGTAATGGCAGGGGCCCCTGATCTCATTAAACGCTGAAGATCGATATAACCACCAAACGATTTACCGCTAATGCGGCTGGTGAAGGGAAAGTTATTGTTACCACCGCTTAAAAAAGCATTCACCTGCTCAGGAGAATTGCTGGCTGCAAACCAATCGTTGTTCAATTGAAAATGTACATTGTTTGTGATCTCGGGTATTGCCTGCGTCTTTTTTTGCAGAATGTTGAATAGCTTATCGAATGAAGGTTTTTCATTCACAGAAGTGGCAAACAGGATGTTTGCATGCGGCATATCATTCTTGATCACCATCGGTGCACCGCCATCAGGGTTGGGGATGGTTGTTTCGTGTTTGATCTCAAAATCGCTTACCGATAACAGTACATCGCCTTTAGTGGCTTTTGCAAATTCAGCAGTGCTGTAACCTTCGCTGCCCAGGAAGCCGTTCACCATACCATCCAAACCCATCAATTTAAGCAGGTCTAAAAAGCCTTGTGGCTGGTATTTGAAGGCAAATACGGCCACTACATTTTTTGATGGAATGCGGTTGATCATCTCGGTGCTTACCTTGCTGCCGGCATTCTTTTCCATCAGGGCTTTTAATTCCTTATTGACGAAGGCCTTTGATTTAAAGGTGATCTTTCCATTATCGAAGTTCAGGGCGGCGCCATATGCATTGCCTTCGAACAGTACGTTCATTTTAAGCAATGATAACATGCCACCGAGGCTGTTATAATATTGTTCAGCGTTTACCCAATAGTGAATATCGCCCGGTTCTTTCATTACAGAAACAAAACGCTCATCGTTGATCAGGTTGTTTTTTGAAGGCAGGTCGAACAACTCCACGGCGAATTTTTGTAAGCTATCTGTTGTAAAAGAGAAGGGTTCATTGGCATCGGGATTGGCACTGTTGAAACGGTTGCTAAGCGAAGGCATGGGCACATCGGAAATGAAAACAAAACGGTTGCTCGTCCAGGCCACCAGGCTTTTGAGACCGGTGTTCAGCACGCTTACATCACCTGTTTTAACCACTTTACCGCCTTTGTTAACGCTGGTAGCAAAGGTTTCAAAAGCAGCTGCGTCCTTTATGCCACCTTCAACGGCCATGTAGCCGCCCTGGTTTTGTTTCTTTATAAAAACGCCCAGGTCGCCCTGTACGTCAATGCCTGAATTGGCGGGGTCCTGAAGTGTTTTTTTAGCAAATGAATCGGTTTCATTAGCGTATGCTTCCTTGAACCACTCGTTTTGCTGAATTTCCTGCCAGCTTACTTTTGAGGTAAGCGACTTTACGTTAACATGTAAAGCAAAGGAGGCATCTTTAGGTATGGCTATACCTTTTTTATCGCTGCTACAGGATACGATACTGGTAAGGGCTACTGCAAGCAGTAAAAGTGATAGTAGGTGACGTTGCATATCATCAATTTGTTTAAAATACAAACTCAAATAAACAATTTATTACTAAGGTCTGCAAGCGATACGGTTTGCTGGGTGCCTGTTTTTAAATTTTTAACAACACCTGTATTATTTTGTATCTCTGCACTGCCAATAATTACAATAAATCCGATATTTTTCTTTTCTGCATATTTAAATTGCTTGTCCATCTTTACCGATTCGTGGTACAACTCGCAGCGCACGCCCTGTTTACGCAGTAATTGCATAGTGCTGAACGCTTTACTGCTTTCTTCGGCTCCCATATTAAAGAAAAGTACCTGGGTGCCGGTGTAAACGCCTTCGGGGAACAATTTCAGTTCATCCATGACATCGTAAATGCGGTCGACTCCGAAACTGATACCCACGCCGGGGATATTGGGCACGCCAAACAGGCCGGTAAGGTCGTCGTAACGACCGCCGCCGCCGATACTGCCTATTTTTACCGTCGCCGGGGCCTTGGCTTCGAAAATAATGCCTGTGTAGTAGTTCAGGCCACGGGCAAGGGTGAAATCAATAACCAGGTTGCTGACGCCGGATTGGCGGTTCACGAATTCCAGTTCTTCAATACCTTTTTTACCAGTTTCCAGGTGGCCAAGCAATTGTTCAATTTGATTCAGCTTTTCTTCATTATTACCATCTATGAGCAGGTATTTTTCGATAGTGCTGATCTGCTCCTCGTTCAATCCCCGCTGGCTCAGTTCGTCTTTTACTTTATCAAGGCCAATTTTGTCGAGCTTGTCGATGGCAATCGTGATATCGACCATTTTCTCGGCGCCACCGCAGAACTCAGCCAGGGCTGCTAGAATTTTACGGCTATTGATGCGCAGTTCAAAACCGGTTAAGCCCAGTTGGGTAAACACATCATTATATATATTCGTTAACTCCACCTCATTCAACAAGGCATTGCTGCCTACAATGTCAGCATCACATTGATAGAATTCCCGGTAACGGCCTTTTTGTGGTCTGTCTGCCCGCCAAACCGGTTGTATCTGGTAGCGTTTGAACGGAAAGGTGAGCTGTCCATGGTTCATGGCCACATAGCGTGCAAACGGGATGGTGAGGTCATACTTTAATGCCCTTTCGGTAATGCCTTTTACATTTTTTCCTTCCAGCACTTTTTCAAAATCTTCACGCGCCTGTTGGTGTTTGGCGGTATTATCGAGACCGTTATTGAGAATTCTGAAGATGAGTTTATCGCCTTCTTCCCCGTACTTGCCCATAAGGGTTTCCAGGTTTTCCATGGCCGGGGTTTCCAGCGGTTGAAAGCCGTATAATTCAAATACGCTACGGATGGTGTTAAAGATATATTGCCGTTTGCGAACCACCTCCGGTCCGAAGTCTCTTGTTCCCTGAGGTAATGAAGGTTTGTTAGACATTATGCTGTTTTGGGGTGTTTGTTTTTTTCAATGATTTTATCACAAGCTTTATCGATCATGGCATACACTTCGTGATAGCCGGGTTCGGTACCATACCAGGGATCGGGTACGTCCATATTTTTGCCGGGGTACAGCTCGTTCATCAACAGTTCTACCTTAGTAGCATCAAAATCTTTCCGCGCAATGCGTTGCATTTCTGTCAGCACATCTTCGGCCATGGCGTAAATTTTATCGAACTGTTTAAAATCGGCAGCGGTGAACCGGCGTGCGCGTTGATGGCTGATGTCGATACCATTTAATAAGGCAACTTTTTGCGATAGGCGATGCGGTTGTTCGCCAACATGATAGCCGTTGGTACCGGCGCTGTCGATGGTCCATGTCAATCCTTCCTGTTGCGCTTTGTGTTGCAGGATCCCTTCGGCCAGCGGGCTTCTGCAAATATTACCAAGGCAAACCATTAAAATTTTCATAGTCGGCAAAGATAACTGATAGTTTCTGGTTGTTGGCAGTTCGCAGAGGCTTAATAAGTTGCAGCAAAATTGCAGACTTTGGACCATTTTATGGAAATACCCTCGTTTTGCATCTCATTTTTTGAATAAAGTCATCAAACCCGGGATTTTCGTAACATGATTATTTCTTATCTTGCCCGGACCCTAAATATGTACAAATGGAAGAGGAATTTGAAGACAGAAAGCAAAAGAATTATGTAAACAGACGATCTATTATGGATCTTGGTATGGGGGTCATTTACACTGGTATGGGTTTGTTGATGGTCTTTGCGGGAAAAGTGGGACTCGACGCTGTTTTCTCTGAACCATTTAACTATATTTTCGGTGGAATATGTTTGTTGTATGGCGGGTTCAGAATATACCGGGGCGTAAGAAGAAACTATTACCGGTAGTTATTTCACTAACGCCTGCTGTAAACGACAGCGGCACAGCAATCGCAATTGGCAAATTATACTTGGTTGAAACCGTATTAAATTTTCATTAAACAAAATGGGTTTAATGCAGTTTTGCCAGGCTTTGATAAACTAAGAAGGTACTATGATGAAATGGATAGGGCAAGCTCGACAGATGTTCCGGGGATTAGTAGGGTTCGTTGGAATTAACATGATCTTAACCTCATGTCATTCAGGTTCAGGTCCCACAAAAGCCCAGGAAAGCACCACCAGTGGTACCATCCACATTAGTGTGGATGAAAGTTTTAAGCCGGTGATCGACTCTCAGATCGAAGTGTTTGAATCGCAACATCCCGATGCACATATTGTGGTACAATACAAGCCGGAGGCGGAATGCCTGCGAGATCTGAACGTTGACAGCATTCGCATGGTTGTTGTTACAAGAGGGCTGAGTGATGCTGAAGAAACTACACTTTCCAATAAGTTACAATTTAAGCCTACTTACGGTTCCATTGCTTATGACGCCATTGCGGTGATCATAAACAACGAGGTAAAGGATTCCCTGTTCACCATGCAGGACATTCGCTCCATTGCAAAGGGCACCAGCAGTTTCAAGTACAAAATGTTGCTGGATGGGAAATCGGCTACCAGCACGGTGCGGTACGTAGTAGATTCACTGTTAAAGGGTGAGGCGCTGAGCAACAATATTGTGGCTGCGCAGAATACCCAGGGGGTAATTGATTATGTTTCTAAAAATCAGGATGCTATCGGATTACTGGGCGTAAGCTGGATCGGTAATAAAGACGATACCACCCAGTTGAGTTTCCTGAAAAAAGTTAAAATTGCCAAGATCGAAGCCAGGGATGGCTCCTATGTTCGCCCGGTTCAATATAATATTGCCTATGACATCTACCCGATGATAAGACCGCTGTATTATATTTTAAAGGAAAATTATGACGGGCTTGGCAACGGATTTGCAAACTTTCTTATCTACGAAAAAGGACAGAAAATATTTAATCGGGCATATTTATTGCCTGCGAGAATGCATCTGGAGACAAGAAACGTACAGATCAGTAAATAAAACTAAATCACGGATTCCTAATATATTATAAAACACTTAAAAAAATAGCGACTTACAATGAGCAAGCGATTCATCAGTTTTGTAACCATGGTTGTACTGGGTAGCAACGTGCTATTTGCCCAGAGTGTGGAGCAGGGACGAAAGTTCTTATATTACGAACGGTACAAAAGCGCCAGGGATAATTTTGAAAAATTACTGTCCGCGAATCCGAATAATATTGAAGCAACATACTGGTTGGGACAAACCATGCTCGAGCAAAAAGATACAGTAGGAGCTAAAAATCTGTATCAAAAAGCGCTTCAAACAAATGGCAATGCCCCTCTTATTCTTGTAGGCATGGGTGAAATGGAACTGCGTGAAGGCAAAAGCAACGATGCCCGCCAACGTTTTGAAACCGCCATTTCTTTAACCAAAGGAAAAGATGTAGAGGTTTTTAACGCAATCGGCCGTGCGAACGTTGATACTAAAGCCGGCGATGCCACCTACGCCATCGAAAAGCTGAACCAGGCTACTCAGGTAAAAGGGTTTAATAGTGCCGAGACCTATCTTATTATGGGCGATGCTTACCGTAAACAAATTGATGGTGGAAATGCCATCCAGTCTTACAACAAAGCACTCGGGCTCGATCCTAAACTGGCTGCTGCCAAGCATAAGATCGCTAAAATTTACCTGACCCAAAAGAATAACGAGCTTTTCCTGTCAAACTTCGATGAAGCTATAAAGCTCGATCCCGCTTATGCGCCTACTTATTTTGAATTATTCTACTACTGGTACTTTAAAGATGTAAATAAAGCTGCTCCTTACCTGGAAAGCTATACCGCCAATTCTGATCAGGGTCCTGAAGTGGAATACCTGAAAACCGACTTCCTGTTTGCCTCCGGCAAATTTGCTGAAGCAAGAGATAAAGCAAAAAGCCTGATCACCCAGTACGGCGACAAGGTAGCGCCTCGTATGTATAAACAAGTCGCTTACGCTTGCGATACCCTGAAGGACCTTTCTTGCGCCAATCAATACATGGCAACCTACTTCGCCAAACAAAATCCTGATGATGTAGTGTCTGCCGACTACGAAGAGCTTGCCAATCTGAACCTGCAAACAACTGGCCAGGAAGCCCAGGCTTTCGCAAACCTGCAAAAAGCGGTTGATAAAGATACAGTTGTTGATAACAAGGTGAAATACATCAATAAAGCGGCTGCCCTGGCCAAAAAGCTGGGCGACCGTAAACAGGAAGCTAACTGGCTGGGTGTGGCTTATAACCTGAAACCCAATCCAACCCAAACCGACCTGTATAACTGGGGTATGGCCCACTACCAGGCCGCTAATTATAAAACAGCCGACAGCCTTTTCTGTAATGTTTACCAGGGCAAATATCCTGACCAGATCTATGGTTACCTGTGGTGCGCCAGAGCTATTCAGGCTGAGGACACTACCATGCTGAACGATAAATTTGCGCCTGCCCAGGAAAAACTGGCTGAAATGGCCATGAAGCTCGATTCTACAAAATATAAAACACAGGCTATTGGTGCATGGTCTGCTTTGACCTCCTATTATAATGATGTTAAAAAAGACCCCAAGACAGCCTTAACCTATATCGACAAGATCCTGGCCGTTGACCCTGCTAATGCTTTTGCTAACCAGGTGAAGCCTATTTTGCAAAAAGCGGCCACCAAACCGGCATCTTCTCCTAAAAAGTCAGGCAGCGGCAGCACAACCAGTAAATCTGGCACTGCGGCGAAGAAATAACGGTTAACAAACGGTAAACAAACAAATAATTGCATCAAATTCAGTCCCCTGTCAGTAAAAACTGACGGGGGATTTTTATTTTAATCCATGATAAAGTTGAAAATATAAAACCCTGTCTTATTTTTGCGCCTAAACCAAACGGGTTAATCATATGTACCTGTTACAAGTCTCCAATACCGCCGTTGCCCACGACCCTAACAGTTCCTTCTGGTATCTTCCTATTGCTATTCAATTAATTTTCGCAATCATCTTTGTTGCTGGTATGATGGGCGTTACCCACTGGCTGGGGCCCAAACGTAATACCTCCGACAAGCTGGAAACTTTTGCCAGCGGTATTAAAAGTCATGGCGACGCTCGTCAGCCCATGGCCATTAAGTACTTCCTGGTGGCGATCTTATTTGTATTGTTCGATGTGGAAGTGATCTTTTTCTATCCCTATGCAGTAAATTTTAAAGCATTAGGCTGGAGTGGCTTTGGCGCTGTTTTGATGTTCGTTGCATTTTTTCTATGTGGCTTTATATACATTATCAAGAAAGGAGCGTTAAAGTGGGAAGACTAAAACCAATGTGCAAATGGGAAAATTTGCAAATGTGAAAATGTCTATAGTACGTTCATTTAGGTAAAAAAGCAACCTTAATGAACGTTAGTTGTTATTTTGGTAGAGGTCTTTACGCATTTTGCTAATTTGGTAATTTTCAAATTTTTTTATGGCACGTCCTGTTCAATATAATATTTACGGTCAAACCGATGTGAAACTGGTAAAGGAAGGTCCTGAAGGTTATATGGGTGAAGGTTTTTTTGGCACCAGCCTCGATAAAGTGGTTGGCCTGGCCCGTAAGAACTCTATCTGGCCTTTACCTTTTGCTACCTCCTGTTGTGGAATTGAATTTATGGCTACTATGGGTTCGCACTACGATCTGGCCCGCTTTGGTTCAGAGCGCGTAGGTTTTTCACCCCGCCAGTGCGACCTGTTGATGGTGATGGGTACCATTGCCAAAAAAATGGCGCCCGTTGTAAAACAGGTATATTTGCAGATGGCAGAGCCCCGTTGGGTACTGGCCATGGGTGCCTGCGCCAGCAGTGGCGGCATCTTCGATACCTACAGCGTATTGCAGGGTATCGACCAGATCATTCCTGTGGATGTATATATTCCTGGTTGTCCTCCCCGGCCTGAAGCAGTTATCGATGGTATAATGAAAATTCAGGACCTGATAGGAAAAGAAAGCTTACGCAGACGGAATAGCGATAAGTATAAACAATTAATGGAGAGCTACGGCATTCAATAAACAGACATGGCTTTAACGAACGAATATATCAAACAGCGGTTAACTGAAAAGTTTGGCGACCAGGTTCAAAACTTTCAGGAGCCTTATGGCATGCTCACTTTCGAAGCGCCCAAAGAACTCAATCTGAAAGTGCTTCAGTTCTTATTCGATGAGGATGCACTGGCTTTCCGGTTTATGACCGATCTGCAGGCTGTTCACTATCCCGATAATAAAGGACGTGAGCTGGCTGTAGTGTATCACCTGCACAGCCTTACTGAAAATGTGCGCATCCGGTTTAAAGTGTTTACTGATATTCAAACCCCGGATGTTTTCAGCGCTACGGCACTGTTTTCAGCGGCTAACTGGATGGAAAGAGAAACCTATGATTTTTACGGAGTGAACTTTGTAGGCCATCCTAACCTGAAACGGATCCTGAACGTGGATGAAATGGATTATTTCCCCATGCGCAAAGAGTTCCCGTTGGAAGAACAAACCCGTGTTGATAAGGACGATGATATGTTTGGACGTTAATTACGAATATAATTTATGAGCGATCATCATATAAAATTACCCGAAGGCTCCATTGAGAAGCAGACCACAACCCTGAATCTGGGGCCTACTCACCCGGCTACGCATGGTGTATTTCAGAATATCCTGGAACTGGATGGCGAACGCATCATCTCGGCCGAACAAACCGTAGGTTATATTCACCGTGCGTTTGAAAAGATAGCCGAACGCAGACCGCTTTATCAGATCACCCCGCTTACAGACAGGTTAAACTATTGCTCAGCACCTATCAACAACATGGGCTGGCACCTGACCTGTGAAAAATTGCTGGGGGTAAAAACACCCAAACGGGTCGATTACCTGCGCATCATCATCATGGAACTGGCTCGTATATCCGATCACCTCATTTGTAACTCGATTGTAGGGGTTGATACCGGAGCTTATACGGGCTTTTTGTATGTGATGCAATACCGAGAACTGATTTACGAAATATACGAGGAAATCTGTGGTTCCCGCCTTACTACCAATATTGGTCGTATCGGTGGTTTTGAAAGGAACTTCACCAATACTGCATTTGAGAAGATCGAAAAATTCCTGAAAGAATATCCCAAAGTATTACAGGAGTTCGAGAACCTGTTCACCCGTAACCGCATCTTCATGGAACGTACAATAGGGTGCGGACCTATCAGTGCCGAAAGAGCGCTGAATTATGGTTTCACCGGGCCAAACCTGCGCGCTGCAGGCGTTGACTACGATGTACGGGTTCATACTCCATACAGCAGTTACGAAGAATTTGATTTTGAAATACCTGTTGGCAGCACCGGCGACTGTTACGACCGTTACCTGGTTCGTAATCAGGAAATGTGGCAATCACTGCGCATCATCGAACAGGCCATGCGTAAACTGAGCCAGTTCAAGGGAAAAGAGGCCGAGGTTTTCCACGCCGATGTACCAGAGTATTACCTCCCCGAGAAGAAGGATGTATACACGAAGATGGAAGCGCTGATCTGGCACTTCAAGATCATCATGGGTGAAATCGATATGCCTGCGGGTGAAGTATACCAGTCGGTAGAAGGCGGCAACGGAGAATTAGGATTTTACCTGATCACTGATGGTGGACGTACCCCTTACCGGTTACACTTCCGTCGTCCGTGCTTTATATATTACCAGGCATATGAAGAACTGACAAAGGGTTCTATGCTGAGTGATGCGATCATTGTAATGAGCAGCCTGAACCTGATTGCAGGTGAAATGGATGCTTAAGCCGATTATAAACATAAATTTTATCAAAGACAGTGGCTCAATTTTCTGCGGAGAAATTAAATAAGGTAAACGAGATCATTGCACGCTATCCTGCCGGAAAGCAGAAAAGCGCCCTGATACCCGTATTGCATATTGCACAGGAAGAATTTGGTGGCTGGTTGAGTTCAGAAACCATGGATTATGTGGCTTCCTTACTCAAATTAGAACCAATTGAGGTGTATGAAGTAGCTACGTTTTATTCCATGTACAACCTGAAACCGGTAGGTAAATTCGTATTTGAAGTATGCCAGACCGGTCCGTGTATGTTGAATGGCAGCGACGAGATCATTGAATATATAAAGAACAAGCTGGGCATTAAAGTAGGGGAAACAACTGCCGATGGGTTGTTCACTTTGAAAACAGTAGAATGCCTGGGCGCCTGTGGTTATGCTCCCATGATGCAATTGGGTAAACATTACCGCGAGCACCTGACCAAAGAGAAGATCGACGCGATCATCGAGGAGTGTGAAAGAAACGCCGTGACGAATAATTAATAAACCTGACAGCATAATTGCTGAAAGACATATAGAATGGGAAGAAAACTTTTATTAGAAAAAGCGCATGTTCCGGGTATCCGTACTTACGATGTTTACCGTCGTGAAGGCGGCTACCGCAGTGTAGAAAAAGCGCTCAAGACCATGAGTCCCGACCAGGTAACCGAAGAAGTAAAGAAAAGTGGTTTGCGCGGCCGCGGTGGCGCTGGTTTCCCTGCGGGTATGAAATGGAGCTTTCTGGCCAAGCCTGAAGGCGTTCCCCGTTACCTGGTTTGCAACGCCGATGAATCTGAGCCTGGTACCTTCAAGGACCGCTACCTGATGGAATTTATTCCGCATTTACTGGTAGAAGGACTGATCGTGTCGTCGTATGCGTTAGGTTCGAACAAAACATTTATTTACATCCGCGGCGAATACGCGTGGATCGTTGATATACTGGAACAAGCTATTGCCGAAGCCAAAAACAATGGCTTCCTGGGTAAGAACATCCTGGGCACCGGCTTCGACCTCGAAATTTATGTACAACGCGGGGCCGGCGCTTATATCTGCGGTGAAGAAACAGCATTGCTGGAGTCACTGGAAGGTAAAAGAGGTAACCCCCGTATCAAACCACCGTTCCCTGCCGTGAAAGGTTTGTGGGACAGCCCAACGGTGGTGAACAACGTGGAAACAATTGCCGCGGTAGTTCCCATCATCAATATCACCGGTGAAGAATATGCCAAGATAGGTGTAGGTAAATCAACCGGTACCAAGTTGATCTCCGCTTGCGGAAACATCAACAAACCCGGGGTTTTCGAAATAGACATGACCATTTCGGTGGAAGAGTTTATATACAGCGATGAATACTGTGGTGGTATTGCCAATGGCAAACGCCTGAAGGCCTGTATCCCCGGTGGTTCATCAGTTCCCATTTTGCCCGCCAACATGTTGCTGAAAACAGCCAAAGGCGAAAACCGCATGATGAACTATGAAAGTTTATCAGACGGTGGTTTTGCTACTGGTACCATGATGGGTTCGGGTGGTTTTATTGTGTTGGATGAAGACCAGTGCGTTGTTCGTCATACATTGACGCTGGCGCGTTTTTACCGCCACGAAAGCTGCGGACAATGTTCGCCCTGCCGTGAAGGAACCGGTTGGATGGAAAAGATATTGAAGAATATTGAGTACGGAAAAGGCAAGAAGAGCGACATCGATCTGTTGTGGGATATTCAACGCAAAATAGAAGGTAATACTATTTGTCCGTTAGGTGATGCCGCTGCCTGGCCGGTAGCTGCTGCCATTCGTCACTTCAGAGACGAGTTTGAATGGCATGTGCAATACCCGAACGCGGCACAGAACAGGAATTATGGGTTGGCGCATTATGCCGATCCGTTGCCAGTGGTAAGTGCTCCAAAGGCATAAGACCAGGGAAATAAATTAAAAAAATAAAATCCTCATTGGGGGTTGATATATGGCTGAAGAAAAAAAGTTATTTAAGGTAACCATCGATAACATCACCATTGAGGTGGAACCGGGAACCAGTATCCTGAATGCAGCCCGTTCGATTGGAGGGGAAATAGCGCCGCCTGCTATGTGTTACTATACCAAACTCAAAGGTAGTGGCGGTAAATGCCGTACCTGTCTGGTAGAAGTATCAGCAGGTTCAACGGCCGATCCGCGCCCGATGCCAAAGCTGGTAGCCAGCTGCCGTACCAATGTAATGGATGGCATGGTGGTAAAGAACATTACCAGCGAACGCGTACAGGATGCGAGAAAAGGGGTAGTGGAGTTATTGTTGATCAACCACCCGCTCGATTGCCCGATCTGCGATCAGGCCGGTGAGTGTCACCTGCAGGATCTGAGCTATGAACATGGTGCAGAAGGAACCCGTTACGAATTTCCACGCCGTACGTTCGAAAAACATAACCTGGGCCCCTATATACAACTGCACATGACGCGTTGCATCCTGTGCTACCGTTGTGTATTCACCGCCGACCAGCTTACCAATAAACGCGTACATGGTGTTTTAGACCGTGGCGATCATTCTGAAATTGCTACCTACATTGAGAAAGCGCTCGATAACGACTTTATCGGCAACGTAATTGACGTTTGTCCGGTAGGCGCTTTAACCGATAAAACCTTCCGCTTCAAGAACCGCGTATGGTTCCTGAAACCGGAAGATGCACACCGGGATTGTCCCAAGTGTTCTGGTAAAGTAACCCTGTGGTACCGCGGCGATGAAGTTTTCCGCGTTACCGGCCTTAAAGACCAGTGGGGCGAACTGCACGACTGGATCTGTAACGAGTGCCGTTTCGAGAAAAAGAAATCAAGTGATTGGGTGATCGATGGACCTGCCAAAATAAGTCATCATTCGGTTATCAGCGCCAATCACTACGTTGATACTGTTAAACCACACGAAGCCTTACCCGAAGTAATGGGTGGCCGCAATCCGCGCCTGTTGATGGATATTCATGAGGTGAGTGAAGTGAATAAACCGAATATCGATCTGTCGAAAATACAAGGCCCTGCGCACTCGAATGACTTTAAGAAGAAGGATTAGAACAAAAGTTGACTACATAAATAAATAAAATGCATTCTGCTTTATTAGCTATTGACTTGTTTTTAGTGATTGAGAAACTGGTACTCATCGTAGGCATTGTGTCCATTTCATTGGTAATAGCCATGTATGAAACATATGCCGAACGTAAAGTGGCTGCTTTTATCCAGGACCGCAGAGGTCCTAACCGTGCCGGCCCGTTTGGTATTTTACAACCGCTGGCCGATGGGTTAAAGCTGTTCATGAAAGAGGAGATCATTCCTAACACGTCAAACCGCTTTCTGTTCATTTTGGGGCCCTGTCTGGCAATGATGGCCGCTATGATGACATCGGCTGTAATTCCCTGGGGTGGCACACTGAATGTATTTGGCCGCCCGGTAACCCTGCAGATCGCAGATATCAATATTGGCATTTTATACGTGTTTGGTGTAGTGAGCATGGGTGTATATGGCATCATGATCGGAGGCTGGGCTTCCAACAACAAGTTCTCGCTGATGGCTGCCCTGCGCGGCGCCTCTCAGGTAATCAGCTATGAACTGCCTATGGGTCTGTCGCTGATCGCATTGCTGATGCTGACCGGTTCTTTAAAAATGAGTGAGATCGTTGCCCAACAGATGGACAGTACCTGGAATGTTCTTTACCAACCGCTGGGCTTCTTTATATTCCTGGTCTGTGCGTTTGCAGAATGTAACCGTACACCATTCGATTTACCTGAAGCTGAAAACGAATTGAACTTTGGCTACCACCAGGAATATTCATCGATGAAACTGGGTTTTTACCTGTTTGCTGAATACATCAATATGTTCATCAGCAGCGTGGTAATGGCAACCTTGTTCTTTGGCGGCTATGATATTCCATTTTTCAACGATGCCGCCCACACAGACTGGGGCAACTGGCTGGTAGCTTTACAGGGACTGGTTTTGTTGATGAAAGTGGGCTTCTTTATATTCCTGTTCATGTGGGTGCGCTGGACCATCCCGCGCTTCCGTTATGACCAGTTGATGAATCTGGGCTGGAGAGGGTTGATCCCTTTAAGCCTTATCAATATGATCGCTACTGCAGCTTTCATATTGTGGAAAAGCAACGGCTATAAGTTTTAATGGGCCGGATTTAATTGGCGTATTGGAAGGAGAAAAATACTTTTGCGCTAAATGATTTGTGATGTTGACTTTGTGTATTAAACTCTAAGGCCTCCCCCCGTCCCCCTCCGGTGGAGGGGGAGATGAATGTCAAGGATATGAGATTTGAAATTTGTGATTTTGATTTAACTAGTAATAATGCAAGCATTAACAAACAGAGCCAAGGCAGTTGATCGCAAGCCCATGTCATTCTTGGAGAAGCTCTACGTAGTGAACATAGCCAAGGGTATGATGATCACTTTAGGCCACTTCTTTAAAAAGAAAGCAACCATCAGCTATCCCGAGGAGAAACGTCCGTTTAGCCCGGTATTTCGTGGATTGCAGATCCTGAACCGCGATGAAGAAGGTCGCGAGCGTTGCACCGCCTGTGGTTTGTGTGCATTGGCCTGCCCGGCTGAAGCCATTACCATGGAAGCAGCAGAACGTTTACCAGGAGAAGAGAACCTGTATCGCGAAGAGAAGTATGCCGCCAAATACGAGATCAATATGCTGCGGTGTATTTTCTGCGGTTTGTGTGAAGAAGCCTGTCCGAAAGATGCTATATATTTAAGTGAAACCTTTGCGCCCTCGAACTATCAGCGTAAAGGGTTTATATATGGAAAACAGGATCTTTTGATCCCCAGTCCAAAAGAAAATCCCGGCGAATACCAGAAAGCGATAGGTAACCGGAAAGCAAACTAAGAACAGCAAATAACAGAACCTAGCTGCAATGGATATATCACAAATATTATTTTATGCTTTAAGTGCGATGGCGCTCGGTAGCGCCATCATGGTCGTGATCAGTCGTAACCCGGTACACAGTGTGTTGTGGCTTATCGTTACCTTCTTTGCAATTTCAGGCCATTATATTTTAATGAATGCCCAGTTCCTGGGTATTGTAAACCTGATCGTATATGCAGGCGCCATAATGGTACTGTTCCTGTTCGTGATCATGTTAATGAACCTGAATGCCGAAGCCGAGCCACAAAAGAACAAATGGCTAAAGCTGGCCGGAGTGGTAGCAGGCGGATGCTTGCTGCTGGTAATGGTAGCTGCTTTAAAACAAGCTGAGGTAAAAGGTCAGATAGCTATACTGGGAACGGGTGATATAGGTTTGATCAAAAATCTGGGTCAGGCCCTGTTCACTGATTATGTTGTACCTTTTGAGATCAGCAGCGTCCTGTTTTTAAGTGCGATGGTAGGAGCTGTGGTTATTGGTAAGAAGTAATTTAATAAAAGAGATCTATGTTAATTGAAAGATATATCTACCTGGCTATTGCCCTTTTCTGTATCGGCATTGTAGGGGTGCTTGCCCGCCGGAATGCCATCATCATTTTCATGTGCATTGAGCTGATGTTGAATGCCGTGAACCTGTTGCTGGTGGCGTTTTCAAAAATGCATTATGCCGCAGGCGTGGCCAAAAACGCTACGGCCGGTATCGACGGTCAGATATTCGTATTCTTTATCATGGTAGTGGCGGCAGCTGAAGTAAGCGTGGGCCTGGCCATTATTGTGATGATGTATCGCAATACGCATTCGGTAGATGTTAATTTTTTAAACAGGTTAAAACACTAAAACGCCTAACGCGCAACGCCGCGTGTAGCGTTCAGCTTAAACTGTATGAACAACGTGTTACACTTAGTTTGGTTGGTTCCCTTTTTTCCACTGGTTGGTTTTCTGATCAATGGTTTGCTCAGAAAACAACTTTCCAAACCGCTGATCAGTATTATTGGCAGCGGTATGGTATTGGCCTCGTTTATTGTGAGTGTGCTGCTTTTTACCGAGGTAAAAAACGGGAACACCTATGTAGCCAACCTGTTTGATTTTATCAGCTACGGTAATTTATCAATTCCCTTCGCATTTCAGATAGACCAGCTTTCGTCGCTCTTTCTGCTGATCATTACCGGTGTAGGTTTTCTGATACATGTGTATTCAGCCGCCTATATGAATGAGGAAAGGAATGAGCATTATGGCCGCTATTTCTGTTACCTGAACCTGTTCGTGTTCTCCATGTTGCTGCTTGTACTGGGCGCCAACTATGTGATCATGTTCATTGGCTGGGAAGGCGTTGGTTTGTGCTCTTACTTACTCATCGGTTACTGGTTCAAGAACACGGAGTACAACAACGCGGCCAAAAAGGCTTTTATCATGAACCGTATCGGTGACCTTGGTTTTTTGATCGCCATCTTCTGGATCATCGCCAAACTGGGCACCGTAACATATACTACAACAGACGGCGCCGGAGTGTTTGATCTGTATAAAAATTTAACAAGAGTTGACTATATCGGTATTACCATGCTGTTGTTTGTAGGGGCTACCGGTAAAAGTGCCCAGATACCTTTATATACCTGGCTGCCCGATGCGATGGCGGGTCCAACCCCGGTATCAGCGTTGATCCACGCGGCTACGATGGTAACAGCCGGTATTTATATGATCGCCCGTAGCAACATTTTATACACCATGGCGCCTGAGACCCAAAGTGTGGTAGCTGCCATTGGTTTGGCTACTGCGTTATTTGCGGCCACCATCGCCATCAAACAAAACGATATTAAAAAGGTACTGGCTTACAGTACGGTGAGCCAGTTAGGTTATATGTTCCTGGGTTTGGGTGTGGGCGCCTACACCGGCGCTGTGTTCCATGTAATGACGCACGCCTTCTTTAAAGCCCTGTTGTTCCTGGGTGCAGGTTCCGTAATTCACGCCATGCACCATGAACAGGACATCCGTAAAATGGGTGGATTGGCGAAGAAACTTCCTATAACCCACATCACTTTCCTGATCGGCTGTATTGCTATTGCCGGTATTCCGCCCTTCAGTGGTTTCTTCTCAAAAGACGAAATCTTAGCATTCGCTTACGCCAAAGACCCCATGTATTATTACCTGGGTGTTGCCGGTGCTGCCATGACTGCTTTTTATATGTTCCGCCTGTACGCTACAACGTTCCGGGGTACTTTCCGTGGAACCGAAGAGCAAAAGCATCACCTGCATGAAAGCCCTGCTGCCATGACCATTCCTTTGGTGGTGCTGGCAATACTGGCTGCCGTGGGTGGTTTAATTGGTATTCCTGAATCAATAATGCCAGATGCGCACAAACTGGAGCAGTTCCTTGACCCGATCTTCGCACAATCGAATGAGATCAAAATGGCAGCGCTGCCTGAGCATCATACAGAGATCAACCTGATGGTTATTTCCGTTGCCCTGGCTTTGGTCATGATCATCTTTGCATGGGTTAAATACAGCAAAAAGCCTGAGCTGAACGAGCCTGCAGGTTTTGGAAAAGTACTGGCCGACAAATGGTACATCGATGAGTTATACAATTTCGCTATTGTAAAACCATTGCAATGGCTGGCTAAATTCATGAACAGCTTCTTTGAAAAGAAAGTGGTGGATGGCATTGTGAATGGCGTTGGCCGTTTGGTGAATTATACCAGCCGCCAGGTTCGCCTGTTGCAAAGCGGTTTGGTGGGCAACTATGTGTTGTTGATGGTGCTGAGTATGCTGGCCCTGTTTATAGTGAAATTCTTTATTCAGAAATAAGAAGTTAGCAAGTAGAGATAAAATCCATAAATCAGAAATCAAGAAATTATAATGGTACCTGTATTGCTGATAGTTATTCCGTTGGTGAGTGGTTTGCTTGGGTTCCTGATAAAACAGGAAAAGAACGCGAAAGTATGGTCATTGATTACATCCATTATTACGATGGTTGTTTCCATACTGGGCATTGCTGTGTTACACAAGCCTGAATACCTGCATACCGATGTGGCCTGGTTACCCGATCTGGGCAGCCGTTTCTCACTTACCATGGATGGCATGAGCCAAATGTTGTGTTTGTTAACAGGTATTGCTTACCCCGGTATCTTTATCGCAACCTGGAACTCTACTTATAAAAATGCCCATCAGTTCTACGCCCTGATGCTTTTGATGCAAACCGGTTTAATGGGTGTGTTTGTGGCTTCTGATGCGTTATTGTTCTACTTTTTCTGGGAACTGGCCCTTATTCCTGCTTACTTTCTGTGTTCAATCTGGGGTGGTGAAAGAAGAGTGGCGGTTACCTTTAAATTCTTTATTTACACTTTTGTAGGCTCTTTGCTGATGTTGGTGGCTATTATCTGGGTATACTTTCATACTCCCGATCATTCATTTGCCATGAGCTCGTTTTATAAAGTGAACCTGCCTGGTAACACCCAGGGCTGGTTATTCTGGTTGTTCTTCCTGGCTTTTGCCATTAAAATACCCTTATTCCCATTTCATACCTGGCAGCCCGACACCTATGAGCAATCGCCTACAGCGGTTACCATGGTATTGAGCGGCATCATGGTTAAGATGGGGGTGTTTGGTATCCTGCGCTGGTTAGCGCCGGTAGTGCCTGTTGGCCTGTGGGGCTATGGTGATCCTGCCGCCAGTATGTGCGTGATCGGGATGATCTATGGTTCTATTGTTGCCATGCAGCAGGACGACCTGAAACGTTTTGTAGCTTATTCTTCCATTGCTCACATGGGGTTAATGGGCCTCGCCATCTTCGTTACCTCTTCTATTGGTATCCAGGGTGTGATGGTGCAAATGTTCAGTCATGGTATCAACATCATCGGACTGTGGATTGTGGTGGAACTGATCGAACGCCAGTTCCACACCCGTAAAATGTCTGAGCTGGGTGGTCTGGCGCAAAAAGCGCCTTCATTGGCCATTATGCTGGTAGTGGTATCGCTGGCCAATGTGGCCCTGCCGCTTACCAATGCATTTATTGGCGAGTTCATGATGTTCAATGGAGTGTTCGGATCAAAATCCTCTAACTATCATTACATATTCATGGTAGTAGGTGGTATCAGTATCATTCTGTCGGCCGTATATACTTTAAATATGTTACAGAAAGTATTGTTTGGCAACACCAGCAGTTTAACGGCAAATGCTCATGATATAAAGATCAATGAGAAGTTTGTACTGGTTGTGCTGCTGATCGGTATTGTAGTAATGGGTGTTTATCCCAAGCCTATGATCGAAGCAACAAGGCATGCGGTAGATGCCATTTACTCAAAAATGTTTGTCAAATTACCATAAGCGAACGTATAGAATTGATTTATGAATGCAATTGTAATTTCTGCTGTTCTTGGTGTAGTGATGATGTTCTGTGGCGTGTTCACGAATAGTAAACCCGCTGTGCGCACCGTAGCTATTATTGGCCTGCTGGCTTTGGTAATAGCAAATGTGCTCGACATGGGCGGATACCATTTTTTTAATGTGAATACGAAGGGCATGCTGTCCTTCGACATCTTTGGCCTGCTGTTCAATACCATTGCCTTTGGCAGCACCTGGGTTTATTTTCTGCTGAGTAGCAGGGATATGGAGCGCGTGGGCGTGAACCTGGCAGAATACTTTGCATTGATCTTTTTCGTGCTGTGCGGTATCGCCATTGTATCTTCATTCAGCTCCCTGCTGATGTTGTTCCTCGGTATCGAGATCATTTCTATTCCTTTATACATTTTAACCGGTAGCGATAAACGCAATCTGAAAAGTAATGAGGCTGCGCTGAAATACTTTTTGATGGGTTCTTTTTCAACCGGTATCATGCTCATGGGCATTACCCTGCTGTATGGCGTAAAAGGCAGTTTTAATATTGATGTGATCCGGATGGGTACTACCAATTTAACGCCTATGCTGGCAGCCGGTCTGCTGCTGCTGTTATTCGCCATGTCGTTCAAGGTTTCGGCGGCGCCTTTCCACTTCTGGACACCCGATGCATACGATGGTTCACCCACCGTATTCACCTCCTTTATGGCAACGATCGTAAAGGTGGCCGGCTTTATTGCCTTCATCCGGTTGTTTGAAGGTTGTTTTGGCGACGTGCAAAAACAATGGCAATTACTGGTAGCTATTATTACGGCAGCTACCTTATTTATCGGCAACATCACTGCGGTGTTCCAACAGAGCGTAAAAAGAATGCTGTCGTATTCAAGTATTGCCCAGGCCGGCTTTATGCTGTTTGCCCTGGTTGCCATGAATGATATGGCCAAAGACGGGATGATCTTTTATGCAGCCGCTTATAGCCTGGCTACCATCGGTATCTTCGCCGTACTGTTGAAAATGAAAGATTATACGTTCGAAGGCTTTAACGGACTGGCCAAACGCCAACCCGTACTGGCTGCTACCAATACCGTATTCCTGTTATCACTGGCTGGCATACCTGCTACGGCTGGTTTCTGGGCCAAATTCTATATGTTATCGGCCGCCATCAACAATGGGAATGTAATGTGGCTGGTTATTGTAGGGGTGTTATGTGCCGCTATCAGTGTGTACTATTATTTCCGCGTTATACAAGCCATGTATTTTAAAGAAGGAGAAGCCCAGGAAATTGAAACCTCTGCCGGTTTCAGGGGACTGCTGATCGCTATTGCGGCGGTTGTGATAATTCTGGGTATTTTTCCGCACTGGCTCCTCGATCAGTTGCATAACTTATTTTATCTGTAAACAGGATCGCCACTCATCACAGTTCTGGTGTACTGCCCGTAATATTTACTATATTAGGCACACTAATATAGTATGACACTTCGCGATACACTTTCGCTGTCTTTTCGTACGGTGCGCAGTAACAAATTGCGTACGGGTATTACAGTGGCAATTATTGCCCTGGGTATTACCGCGCTTATTGGCATCAATACTGCTATTGTTGCCATTAAACAGAAATTTCTTGAAAGTTTTTCTTCCATGGGGGCTACGGGATTTACCATCCGGTACCAGGAGCCACGCCATTCTTTTCACAATGACGAAGTGAAGAAGGAGAAGAGGGGGGCGAAGAAAGAGAAGAAATCGAACATGGGTAAACCCATTACCGTACATCAGGCAGAGGCGTTTAAAGCCGCCTATACCTTCCCGGCTCAGGTAAGCGCCAATATTGTGGGCGACCGCAGCGCCATCATTGCTTATGAGAACCAGAAAACCAATCCTAATGTATGGCTGGTGGGCGGAGATGAAAATTATACCGGGTTAAATGGGTTTTCTGTTTCCAGTGGCCGCGACCTGAACCCGGTGGATATTGAAACCGGTCGTAATGTGTGTTTGATTGGAAAGGATATAGCTACCCGTTTTTTTGGGGAGAATGCGGAGCGGCCGCTCGACAAGATCATTCGCGTTGATAATATTCCCTTCCGCATTATTGGCGTCTTAAAACCCAAAGGCTCTACTTTTGGCCGCAGTCTCGATAACCTCGTTATTATTTCTTACAGCAATGTTCGCCGGTACTTCAACAGCAATCCCAATTCTTCCTTCAATATCCAGGTGAAGGTGGCTGACATAAAATTGATAGACGGGGCTATTGGGGAAGCCACCAGCGCTTTTCGTCCCATTCGTCAGCTAACGGTTACCGAAACCGATAATTTCATGATCGACAAAAGCGACAGTTTTGCCGAAATGCTGATCCGCAACCTGAGTTTTATTACCATGGCGGCCTTGCTGATAGGGGTGATTACCCTGGTTGGCGCAGCCATCGGGTTAATGAATATTATGCTGGTGGCTGTAACCGAACGCACCAAAGAAATTGGGCTGGTAAAGGCGATTGGGGGTAAAAGAAAGAATATCAGGTATCAGTTCCTGTACGAATCCATCATCATCAGTTTGCTGGGCGCGGCCTTTGGTATTGTGCTGGGCATTATTTTAGGAAATGTGGTGGGTATTTTATTAAGCACCAGTTTTGTAGTTCCCTGGGACTGGGTAATTACCGGCGTAATCATTTGTTCGCTGGTGGGTTTACTGGCCGGGTTGTACCCTGCAATAAAAGCCGGTAAGTTGAACCCGATTGAGGCGTTACGGTACGAGTAACCCCCCGACCCCCTAAAGGGGGAGTAAAAATCATATTGATAAACTCTGTATAAATGAAAAGGGTGCTTACTCAATAAGAAGTAAGCACCCCTTTACATTTTTATTTTCACTCCCTTTAGGGGGCTGGGGGTATTATCTGGGGTTCAAAACCCGGTCGATACGCTCATTCAGGTCCTGTAAATGATACCTGCTCAGTTTATCGCCATAGGTGGCTGCGGCTGCAGCGATCTGGGCTTTCAGGGCACGCAGTTCACCACGGGCAACTGAACTGATATCAGTTTTCTTTACATCAACGGTAGGGCCACCAAATGAAATGATAATACCACCACCACCGCCGGCAGGCGCCGAAGGGGTAATAGAAGCCAGGGTGCTCATTTTTTCTACAAAAGATTTTTGCAGGTTACGGCGGAAATTATCAATAGGCGCATGCGTGGCCAGTTCGCTGAAGATACCTTTCTTCAGATCCTCCATAAACTCATCGATGCGGTAGGCGTTGGCATCGCGATTGGTTTCAGTAATGAGGCGGTTTAAGCGATTGGTATTTAACAGGGAGCCCAGCCATACATCCTGCAGACCGCTCACTTTATCTTCAACCGGAGAAGTTACCTTATCCATAATGGCTTTGTTCAACAGCCAGGTAGGGGTGGTAAACAGGTTCTTTTGCAGGAAGGCCATTGCTTCTTTTTGCATGGCTTTGGGCACTACTGTAAAAACAGCGCCATCCTGGTCGGTAGTTTTTAAGTCGGTATAAGCACCACCGATATAAGTAACGGCATGACCCATATAACGGCTGAAGGTAGTGTACACTTCATCATACACCTGGTCGAGGTTCTTGTAATCTTCTCCCTTTTCATTGAGCCATTTAGGCAATTGGGGAAGGATCCATTTCAGATTTTTGATACCGTATTCATTTGCCTTCATGGCATTATCGCCGAGGCTCTCGGTTTGGGCCCGTGGGTCAACGCCATCGGCATGAATAAAGCGTAAACGGGGATTGTTGTACCGGCTTTTTACCCAGTCGTTCAAGATATCTTTTTCTTCATCCTCGGTTTTTCCAGGCAGTAATTTGTACCCCCATTCAATTGACCACATGTCGTAATCGCCGATGCGGGGATACATCCCGGCAGAACCAATTTTATCTTCCGGTTGCGCCACATAGTTAAAACGGGCGTAATCCATGATGGAAGAAGTATGGCCATGTTCTTCAACCCAGGCTTTATCGCGCAGTTTGTCAACCGGGGTAGCAGCAGAGGCGCCCATGTTATGAGGCAAACCAAGGGTGTGGCCTACCTCGTGCGATGACACAAAGCGAATAAGATCGCCCATGAGTGAATCGTTAAAATGTGCGGTGCGGGCGCGCGGGTCGCTGGGTGAAGCCTGTATCAGGTACCAGTTGCGCAACAATGACATTACATTATGGTACCAGTTGATGTGTGATTCCAGGATTTCGCCACTGCGGGGATCGTGCACGTGAGGCCCCATGGCGTTAGGGATATCGGAAGGTTTGTATACAACGGCACTATACCGGGCGTCTTCCAGGCTCCAGGTGCTGTCTTCCTCATGGGAAGGGGCCCGGCGGGCCATGATGGCGTTTTTGAAACCGGCCTTTTCAAAAGCCTTTTGCCAGTCGTTAACCCCGGCTATGAGGTATGGCACCCATTTTTCAGGTGTATTAGGGTCGATATAATAAATGATCGGTTTTTTAGGTTCAACCAGTTCACCACGTTTATATTTTTCCATGTCTTCCTCTTTGGGTTCAAGGCGCCAGCGGGTAATCAGGCTGATGTCTTTAACACCTTGTGGATCGGCATCGAAATCGGTGTATTCGGTTGTGAAATAGGCTACGCGGTCGTCGTAGTGGCGGGCCTGCATGGGATCTTTGGGCAACAGTACCAGTGAGCTGTTCAACTCAAAGGTGGCATTACCGGCAGGGCCGGCAGAAGCGCCCGGGAAGGGGCCGGGGGCCGGCATTCTGCTATAGGTTTTTACCGTTTTTATTTCGGTATTGATGGGGAAGCTTTTAATATCGGCGATATACGATTTATCGGGCTGCGGGCCGCCGATACGCAGGGCCTGTTTGAAATAAGAGGCAAAGAACAGGATATCGTTATCGCTATTAATAAAATCAGTAATATCAATCACCACACCCGTACTGTCTTTTGAAAAGGCCTTTATATCGAATGAAGCGGCAATGGGTTGAATATTGCTGGCCATTACCGATTTATACATGGGCTTGGTAGAATCCTTGGCATATACCGAGTAGGATATATTGCGCATGAACAGGCGGTTGTTGGGGCCTTTTTCAAAACGGATCACATTTTCATTGATCTCGTCACCGGCATAACCAAAGAAGCCGGAACGGGTATTGGTGGGCGCTTTGGAGATGCGGTTCACTACCAGTACATCCCTGCCCAATAAAGAATCACCCATCTCAAAGAACCATTTGTCTTCTAGTTTATGTATCGTAAAAAGCCCTTTGCGGGTTATTGCTTTGTCGGTTATAATTTCTTTGTAGGGTTTGGGACCGGTTTGCGGTGGTCGGGGAGCTAAAGGGGCCGGGCGTTTAGCAGTATCTGCTGGAGCTGCCGGTGTACTGGATTTTTTTTGTGCATAGGTAAATGCACTACAACAAGCCAGTAGTACCAGCAGGGAAAATCTCTTTTTCATCAGTAATAGTAATTGTTTTTTGAGAGCCAGTTGAACAGGGGGTACAACGTTTCATAAGGTGCGAACACATGAAAACTGTATTATCCTATTCTTCTGAATGATTAGATCATTAAAAAAAATTTAATGGATGAAGGTAGGAAAAACAATATGTGTGTAGATGAAGGCCGCTTACCGCTGGTCAAAAAAATGTAATACAGCGTTCTTATATACAAAGGGAGGAGGAGGATATGAGGGTTTAATAGTTTTTAATTGTCTATATGTGGGTGACCCGGTCGGGAGGCATTGATTAACAGGCTTGTTTTGTTTCTAATTATGACATATATTGTTGCCGTTATATTCAATCAAATCGCCTGTTTTTTAGGCGATCAGTTAAGAAATTTCTTAACTTGTGAACCTTATCAAAATTTTTCTTGATCAAATTGAACAAGTGAAAAGACTTTTTCCTTAGAATTGTGAGCCCATTTAGAATCTACTGATAGCTTAAAATTTATAAAACACTAAAAAACACAATCATGGCTGAAACAAGACCCGTTGCGACTGCAACCGCAGCGAAGAGTAGTACATCTGTTCAACCTAAGAAGAAATCCAATTCCATCTCATGGTTAGCCCCCGTTATTTGTATTGTTGCCGGTTATATTATCTGGCGTTTTCTCCTCGGAGATCCTAGCAATTTTACTAATCCCGATCCTGCTGGCGGTTTTTGGCCTAAACATAAAGGACCGAAAAGTGGTTTGGTGAGAATGTATGATGGTGGTATTATCGTGCCTATTTTGATCGCAACCTTTTTAACAGTTATTACTTTCGTGATCGAGCGTTTGATGACTATCACCAAAGCTACCGGTTCTGGTAACATTGCTGAATTCATCCGTAAAGTGCAATATCACCTGGCTAATAAAAACGTTGACCAGGCGATTTCTGAGTGCGATCGTCAAAAAGGCAGTGTTGGTAATGTAATGAAAGCCGGTCTGCGCAAGTACAAAGAAATGATCTCTAATACTGAGCTGGATACTGAACAAAAAGTATTACAGATCCAAAAAGAGGTAGAAGAAGCTACAGCACTGGAACTGCCTATGCTGGAGAAAAACCTGGTGTTCCTGTCAACAATTGCCTCAGTGGCTACCCTGTTGGGTCTGTTAGGAACGGTATTAGGTATGATCGGTTCGTTCGCCGCCCTGGCTTCTGAAGGTGGTGGTGGTGCAGCTGCAGAGCTGTCAAGAGGTATTTCTGAAGCGTTGTATAATACCGCATTAGGTATCGGTACTTCAGCTATCTCTATCATCATGTATAACATCTTTACTACAAAGATCGACCATATTACTTATGGCATCGATGAGTCTGGTTTCACCCTGACCCAAAGCTTTGCATCTCTGTACAAATAAGCGTAATCCCCAATTTGGGGAATTAGCTTTTTTTGAGAATTACAGTAGATGTGATATGGAAATTGGATCAATGTGAATCTTATACCAGAATCAGAAATTTTTAAATTATGCCAAAAGTAAAAGTGCCGCGCAAGAGTACCTCTGTTGATATGACAGCGATGTGTGATGTGGCATTCCTGTTACTTTCTTTCTTCATCCTTACCACCAAGTTCAAATCTGACGATGGTTTGGGCGTAGTAACACCTAACTCGGTGAGTACCAAGGCTACAGATGATAAGAACGTGGTTATGGTAACCATGGATAAAGAAGGAAAGGCTTATTTTTCTGTAGGCGATAATAACACTGCCGAAAAGCAGGATATCATAGATATGATAGACCAGGGAAAAAACCTGGGGTTAAGCGCCAAGGAAAAAGCTGCATTTGCAAGAAGTGGCTCATATGTAGGGGTTCCTTTCTCAATGTTGAAGTCATACCTGGATCTGACCGCAGATCAGGTTAAAAACTTCAAATCTCCGGGCATTCCTTTGGATACGGCGAACAACGAACTGACTGTATGGATGAACGCTGCAACCCGTGCCTTCTCTGGTGCTAAAATGAACCTGTTGGTAAAAGGGGATAACAATGCGAAATATCCTACATTCAAAGGGGTGATCGACGCATTTAAAAGAAATGAAATATTTAAATTCTCGATGGTAACCAACCCCGAGGGTGTTCCGGAAGGTACCGCACTGGCTGCTAAAAGAGCCTCCGGTACTAAAGAGGAATAATATAAGCGAATTAAATTCTTAACAACAAAACAAGTGCGACATGGCAGAAATGGATACCTCCTCCGGGGGGGGACATAAAAAAGGCCCAGGCGTAAAGAAAGGGAAGAAACTTTCTACACGCGTTGACCTTACGCCAATGGTGGATTTGGGATTCCTGCTGATAACCTTCTTCATATTCACCACTACCATGAGCCAACCCACTGCAATGAAGCTTTTCCTGCCAAAAGACACGGAAAAGCCCGAAGAGCAGAATAAGGTAAAAGCGTCTGGCGCTTTAACCATTATGCTGGGTAAAGGTGATGGAGTGTATTATTATGAAGGGGAATTGTTACCAGATGGTTCCAACTTCAAAGGAAGCAACTTTAAAGAGATCCGCACAGAGATCATTAATAAAAAGAAATCAACTAATCCTCAGGATTTTGTAGTGGTTATTAAACCAGGCCCCGAGGCTACCTACAAAAACACAGTGGATATTCTTGATGAAATGACTATTAATGATGTTAAACGCTATGCGATGGTTGACATTTTTGATACTGAAATTCAGTTGATGAAAGCTACCGAAGCAAGCCAGGGTATTAAATAATAGTTGCTTTATGGAAATTTGCATTCAATGCATCTAATTACAAAGAATCTTTAATCATGGAAGTCAATAAAATATTAAGCGCTGATGTTCTTGACATCATCTTCGAGGGCCGGAATAAGGAATACGGTGCTTATGAACTGCGCAAAACATATAATAAGCGGTTGGTCACATCGCTTCTTATAGTTGGTGCTCTTTGTCTTCTGCTGTTTATCGGGTACCTGGCATCCGCTTTACTGGCAAACAACGACAACAACAAAAAAGTAGATGTGCAGGACGTGCAGCTCGAAGAAATAAAACAAGAGGAGAAAAAAGAGGAGCCGCCACCGCCGCCGCCGCCAAAACCACCAGATCCACCAAAAGTGGAAATGGCAAAATTCACACCTCCTAAAATCGTAAAAGATGAAGAGGTAAAAGAAGAGGAAAAACCACCAGAAGTAGAAAAACTGGAAGATACCAAGATTGGTCTTTCTAACCAGGAAGGTCAGAAAGATGAAGGTATTGTTGCTCCTCCCGTTGATGATGGTGGAAAGGGAGTTGTGGAAGCACCCAAAAAAGACGATGAAGACTGGGATAAAACCTTTACCAAGGTAGAAATTGAGTCGGAGTATCCTGGTGGAGCCGCCGCCTGGCAGCGCTACCTGAACAGGAACCTTCGCTATCCCCAGGAAGCTATCGATAACGAAGTACAAGGTGCTGTAGTTGTACAGTTCATTGTGGACAAAGAAGGTAATGTGAGTGATGTTGAAGCCATCAGCGGACCGAACGAATTACGTGCGGAAGCTGTTCGGGTTATCAAGAAGAGTGGTAAATGGACACCAGCTGTACAAAACGGTCGCCAGGTTAAATCGTACAAGAAGCAACCGATCGTGTTCCGTCTCGAGTCAGAAGGATAATTCTAAACCTAGTTTAGTAAAATATTTAAGTCCTCTCCATTATGGAGGGGACTTTTTTGTGTGCGCCATGCATGATGATAAACTTGACGGTTAAAGTCCGTTATGGGGGTATGTAATCGCCAACCATTAGCCAAGAGCAAGGGTGTCCACTGCGAAGTGGAATCTGAAGGAAGCTGGCGGCAAAGTTCCGGCCCGAGGAACACGAACACTATCAGGCAGATGCTGTGAGGACGAGTTTGCACAACAAAACGAAGTCCAAAGATTACACGG
>NZ_JBJMLX010000574.1:0-3366 GCF_045805085.1 Niastella sp. | reverse complement strand
GGGGTCGTAATTCCTGGTTACCTGGTCGCTCCAGGGAACGGGTACGGCCGGCTTGCCGGGTGCAGTCGGCATGTATTGGGTCTTTTCCCAGTCGAAGACAAAATTATATTTGGTTTTTGTGGGTGGAACGGTAGCATTGGCCGCTATGGTGATCACGGGTTGGACCGTATTGCCGGCAATGCTTGTTTCTTCAACCTGTAAGGGCTTTTCAACAATGGAATCATGGTTCTTCTTACAGCTTATAATGGTAAAACTGAATATGAGTGCGGCAATAACGGGTTTGTATGGAAGAGTGATAAGGTGCTTTTTCATGATATGAGGTTGACGCCCTTACAGGACAACCTAACGGGGGGATCTGTTGCATTAAAAAAATGTTAGCCGGCGGGAAGTTCTTTTAAAAAAACGGGAGCAATTCCAACCTTTTGAAGCAGGGCAGTAGTTTATACTATAACAGTAGTGATCACGCTGTATCAAATACCAAAAATTAAAGCATCATGAAACGATTATTAATCCCGTTTTTATTATTGACAGCGGTAATCGGCTATATGTCGTGTCAAAAAGAGCACAGTAGTGATCCTGCATCGGTAAATGCCGCCAAAACGGAAGGGATCAAAAAAGGAGAACCGGTAAGCTTCTCGGTACAAAATACCTCCGGACAGGGGGCAAAATGGTCTGTAAGCCCTTCCGCCAATGTAACCCTGACCAGCGATGGCGATAAAGCCACCGTTTATTTTCGCCGATCAGGTTCTTATTCGGTAATGGCCACTATGGGCAGTACTATACAAAGGATCCTGGTAAGCGTAACTGACAGCAGTTATTGCGATAGCCTTCGCAGAGATTCTATCTGTGGTTTCCCAACCGATACGGTTCCAACTATTCCTAAGGATACCACCCGTCACGACACCTGTAAGAATTGCGGTCCCCATGATTCTACCTTTACTTTAGCGAACGATCATATCAATTTGTCTGTAATAAGAATTGATACCGGTAATGTTTCAGGGTTGGTGATCAAAGCGACTACGCAGAACGCTTATCCCTGCACGTTCAATACCCTGCTCACCTGGTTGTCCGGTACAAATGGCAGCTACAATCTGGAATACCGGGGTGTATATGTACCGGGAGGCTGTACCAGCGGACCGGTTCAGGCCACATCAACAAGAACGTTGTACCCGGTAACGGATGGCACGCATACATTTAAAGTGAATGTGAGTGGCGTTACTTATACCGGTTCCTTTACAAAAACCGGAACACAGTATAGCTTTACCTGGAACGACGCAAGTAAAGTAACAATTTCTCCCCTGATTATTAATTAGGCGCGATAAATGATAAATTTGCACAGAACCGTTATTCAGTACCGTTGAAAACGGTTCTGTGTATAAACCCAGGATCCTTTGGATAAAGATATTTTAGATGGCTGCAAAAAAAATGACCCCAAAAGTCAGGAAAAATTGTACAGGCAATTTTACCCGGCCATGTTCGCCTTGTGTAAATGCTTTTTTTCCGACAACCATGATATTCTTACTGCAGTAAATAATGGCATGTTAAAAGTGTTCAGGAGTATTCATAAATACGATCCGGCCAAAGGCGATCTGTTTAACTGGGCTTACACCACGGTTCGCAATGCAGCCCTTACGCTTATCAGAGATAAAAAGTCGAAGCTCACTTTTGAGTTGAATGAAAATAACCAGGATGCCGTGGTGAATAATCCTTTTAAGCAACTGGAGTGGAAAGATATTTATTACTACCTCGACCAGTTGCCGCCCAATACCAGGTACGTGTGCAGCCTGTATTACCTCGAAGGTTTTTCAATAAAAGAAATAGTTCAATTGATCGACATGAAGGAGGGCACCGTAAAATGGCAACTGAACGAATGCCGCACCCGGTTGAAAGAAATTTTTGAACGTCATACTAACAGAAACAGAAACATTGGATAGAAATAATTCACCTATTAATAAGACCGGCGACAAACGCTATCCCGAGCCGGATGTACCGGTGCAGGCCGCCTGGGAGAATATGCAACAACTGCTGTTGCAGGCGCCCGCTGTACCGGCACGTACATCCGGTTTCAAAAAATGGCTGGGGAAAAGGATAGGAAAGATCATGATAGGCGCAGGCCTGGTAGCAACCGTTTCCGTAATCACCCTGGTGGTAATAAAGAAGAAAGAACAAAAAACAGTAACGCCCGTAACCTATAACAGTGACAGCCTGGCAACCAACCACCCGGTAGTTGCTGAAGACACGCTTTCCCCTGTAGTAAAAGAAAAACGGGTCTCTTTTGAATTCAATGATATGCCGCTCAAAAAAGTGGCTGTTGACATGGAAAAGGGATTTGATATAAAGGTCATTTTGAAAGGCCATATAGGTGAACGCAGGATCACCACCAGGGTTGATAGTATTACACTGAAGCAAATGCTCGATCTGATAACAATTACCCTCGATTGCAAGTATAAAATTGATAAGAGTAACCAGCAAGTCATAATATCTGTAAATGGATCTGATAAATAAATGTATTTCCGGATGGTTCATCCTGTTGGTATGTGCCATGCCGGGAGATTGCCTGGCACAACAAAAAGTCGCTGCTCCCGGAAACCAGTGGCCGCCATTTTATTTTGATAAACCCATAACGCTGGATTCGTTGACGAGGTTTGTTCACAGTCACAGCGCCATCCGTTTTTCCTTTAACTCTTCGAAGGTAAAAGGCGATAAAGTTATTAACCTGAAAAAAGGCACGTATACCATTGGGTTATTGCTACAGGAAATACGGAAGAACACGTCATTGTATTATCGCATGTATAATGGGTATGTGATCTTCCAGGATAACCCGCCAAAACAAAGAACCAGGCGGCGCCCGGTTGCAAAAAAGAAAAAACCGGTCCATACACCCGTCAGGCGAACCCAGCCAACAGACACTACTCATATTATAAAGCATACGAACCCGGATTCATTGAACCGGGTTGTTGCCATTGATACCCCTGCTGCTATCGATCCGGTGATTGCTCACCATGGCGTAAAAGACACCACCGCAAACAATTTACTGTTAACCACCATGGCCGGTGGTACTCCCGGTAACAATTACATCGATGTAGTTGACACAATAAAGGGACAAACACCAAAGGGGAAAGCGACGCCTGCGCCGGTTCCTGCCCGTAATTCAAACCGCCCCTGGGTAAAAGACACCATGCAAACCAAAACAAAGATGATTCGCACGGATGTCAGCAGGAAAGACGGCCGTATTGTTGCCAGGGCTTTCCGCGCCCCCTGGCATTGGCAGTTTGGACTGCATTGGAAAGTGGCTATACCGGTAAATGGAGGTGGCAATTATTTTACTGGTCCCAATAACCGCAGTCAGCCCTATAACCCGCTAAT
>NZ_JBJMLX010000573.1:0-24352 GCF_045805085.1 Niastella sp. | reverse complement strand
TTCGTATTTGCTAATGTTTTTTGGGTCGTTGGTGGAGGTAATATTAAAATTGGCATTCTTACAAACGCTTACATTTACCGAGAAATTAGCTATCTCTTTAACCAATTTAACCGTTTCGGCATACGTGCTGCTACACCCGTTCTGAGTTACTGTAAGTGTAACCGGATAATCCTGGTTAAAGCCTGGAAACGTAACCGTTGGGTTTTGTAAGGTAGAACTGCTGGGCGAGCCAGTACCAAATGACCATGAATAGCCTGGGGGATTTAAAGGATCAGGATCAATTATTGAGGTATCTTTAAACGATACTATCAGGCTGCCACAGGTAAGTATAGGTCTGAATTTAGCAATCGGTGGTTTAATATGAACCGGTAGGCTAAAGTTCATGGAGGGGCAGCGGTTGTTGAACGCAGTTAATTTAACTATGAATGTCCCTGAATCTAAATAAATATGTGCAGGGTTTTGTTGTTTCGAAGATCCACCATCGCCAAAGTCCCATCCCCAGCCATTTACATCGGAAGATGGGGTTGATTGATCTGTAAATTTGATTATTTCCGAAGCACAGGCATTGGCATTCGATACAATGAAGCTGGCGGTCGGCGGCGTTCCTACCTGCACTCCGTCTGATACTATGTCTGTTACTGAACATCCTCCATTAGTAGTAATGGTAAGTTTAACTGCATATTTGCCTGTTGTGGTATAGGTGTGGGACGGACTGGGGTCTGCGCTTGTAACCACGGTACCATCACCAAAATCCCAGGAATAGGTAGCTATGCCATCTACGGAAGTAACATTGGCGGTGGGCGTGTAAGTAAAGGGCACACAGCCACCGGCTTCTCCGCTCGTGATCTTTACTGTAGGAGCTACTATTTGAATTACCGCTGGTTTGGTGATCTTCCCTTCACAACCTTCCTTATCCGTAAAAACAACTGACACATTGTAGTTCCCAGCTGAATTATACTGATGGGTGGTGGGTGAGCCTGTTCCAGAGCTGCCATCACCAAAAAACCAGATCCATTTCGTAATAGGTGCAGGAGAAGCATCCTGAAAGGTTACGTTTAATGGCGGTTTACAGGCCGCTGCATTCGTAACTGTAAAATCAATATTGGGACTGGGCTTTATAAATAACACTTTTACTGCCGAGTCTTTGCACCCTGAGTAAGAATTATACAACTTTATAGTATAATTCCCTGGTAGGGGGTAAATGGTGCTGTCGTCGGTATTGCTTGATTGAATGCCGTTGCCAAAATCCCAAAGCGTTTTTAGCGGCTTTACGGAGGAATTATTGACGAACCATACTTTTGAGTTCTGGCATGGTGAATCGATTACTTTAATGTCGGTAGAAGGACCATCAAGTACCACCGGTTTGGTGATCGTGCCTGAACAACCAAATTCACTGGTGGCTGTAAGGGTTACATTATACGTGCCGGTAGCAGCATATGTAGTGGAAGGTGCGCTTTGGGTGGAAGTATTGCCATTGCCTAGGTCCCACTGAAAGGTCATGTTACCCGGCCCGCTCGATTGATTAATGAAATTAATATTATAGGGAGCCTGGCAGGAAGCCGCTTTGCTATTGTCGAACCCAGCCTTAACACCCGATACTATACGAATATATCTACCATAGCTGGCTGTGCTTTTACATCCCGTACTACTGGTTACTGTAAGTGTAATAGAATAAAAACCAGTACTGGTGTAATTATGGCTGGGATTCTGGTCTGTTGATTTGCCGCCATCTCCAAAGTCCCATTGCCAGGATACAATATTGCCTGCCGGAGATGTGCTGCGGTCTGTAAACTGAATATTTACCGGCACGCAACCTGTTGTAATGTTTGAAGTAAAGCCGGCCGAAGGGGAAGGGTAAACCGTAATGTAGTTTGTTTTGGTAATGCCCGTAGTTCCATCGGCATTGCGTACTACCAACTTTACTGTATAAGTGCCGGGCTGATCAAATGTTACTCCGGGGTTTTGCGTGTTGGACAGCGTACCGTTCCCGAAATCCCAGTTCCAGAATTTGGGGTTACCGGTAGTTAGATCTTTAAAATATACGCCTAAAGGCGCACAACCTGATGTTGGAGACGTAGTAGTGAAGTCTGGTGACATTGGTTGTGCAAAAGCGTGCAGGGAGAATAAAAGCGCAAATGGTAAAAAAAGCCACGTTCTCAATAGGGATAGCCGGTTTGCCCATGCAAACCGAACCGGCATAAGAAACCGGTTACCACAAGGTGTCAGTACAAGTTTACTCAAGTGCAAAACTGTTTTATGGTTTACTAGGCAGTAATACCCTTATCTGAACAAAAATGGCCATACCCAATGCAAACCTTATTCCCGGCAAATTATACTTCGTATAGGCGAAACATAATGTAACCACTTGTATTTGCATAGCACAAATGACCAGTTCTTAACCAGTTGTTGGGCAAACGGTTTTATCAGGGGTATGCGGATTGTAGTCTGAAGTATTAAATAGGATATTCAGGGGCTGAAGCCTGATCGTTCAAAAAGTTGCCGGTTAAAAGGAAGGAGTATATTGGTTAACCCCGACTTGCCGGGGCAAGTGATTGCGTCAACTTATTAGTACGAAAAAAATCCAAGCCTCGTTGGGATAAAGTTGTTTCTGGATCTATTTTTTGCGTAATATCAAAAGTTTAATTCCGTCTGGTGTTGACATCTCTGCTTTCACATAATCCCAATCACTGTCTTTGATCTTCCACAAGCCGTTTAATTTTTTCAATGGATCAGTGGCCGTTGGAAAATCTGATTCTATAGTATAATCAGACACGTTGGGCGCCCAGGTTCCATTAGTATTGATACTGTTTGCAGTACCAATTAGAGTTCCATCTTCATTAAATTTGAACCGGTAGTCTAAAAACTGGCTGGAAAGATTGTTGCTGCCTTCAAAGTACTGTTCTACGACCCATTCCCCATGTGTAATGGCATCCATTACCATGTCCTGCACTTTTTTCTCAATTGCTTTTTTGCAAGACACAGTTAACAGGGCCAGGCACCCTACCACGATCAGAGGTTTAAGTATTCTCATAGTTTCAGACGTTGGCGCTTACCATTCAGATATTAAAATTTGTAAATATCTTTGTATTTACCAAGTAAGTAGCCAGTAAAATATTCAATATTCAGGGTTTCCCCGCATATATCTTTGCACAATTCCTCACTTGTAAAGCGCCGTCCTTTCTGGTGTACCGCATTTCGTAACCATTGCAGCAAAGGAATCGTATTGCCCTGTTTTATTAGTCCGTTTAAATCTGTAATTGACTGATTAGCATATGAGTAGAACTGCGCGGCATAATAGCTTCCCAAACTGTAGGTGGGGAAATAGCCAAAACTGCCATGGCTCCAGTGTACATCCTGCAGGCAGCCCTGTTTGTCGCCTGGTACTTTTACGTTCATTAAATTCAGGTATTGCTCGTTCCAGTAACCCGGAATGTCTTTTACGTTCATGGAGCCCCCGATGAGCAGTTTTTCCAGTTCGTACCTGATCATGATGTGAAAATGATAGGTAAGTTCGTCAGCTTCCGTGCGTATCAACGACGGTTCTACCTTATTAATGCCCTTATAGAACTGCTCAACGGAAACCTTGCCCAGTTGTTCGGGAAAATACGATTGTAATACCGGCAGCCAGCGTTCGCAAAAAGCCCGGCTACGGCCAACATGGTTTTCCCATAAGCGCGATTGTGACTCATGAATAGTATAGGAAGCCGGTTCGCCCAGCGGTAACCCATATTCGTTCAACGGTAAACCCTGTTCGTACAGGGCATGGCCCGCTTCATGAATACAGCTCCACACCATATTACTAAGGTCATTTTCATCTATACGGGTGGTAATGCGTACGTCCTGGCTGTTGAAATTGGTGGTGAAGGGATGTTCGGAAATATCCTGGCGGCCGGCTGCCATATCATACCCCAGTTCTTTCACTACCTGCAGGCCAAACTGCCATTGTTTATCCTTGTTGAAATGCTGGCGCAAAAAACTATCATCAACTGGTGGCTGCGCGGCAATTTCCCCCAACAGTTCTTTTAATGGTTGCTGCATGGCCGAAAACACCCCATCGAGCAATTGAACGGTGGCGCCTTTGTCGTGATCGTCGAGTAAGGCATTGTAGGGGTGGTGTTCGTATCCCAGCATATCGGCTTCCTGTTTTTTTAATTCAATCAGGCGGGCCAGGTCGTTGGCAAAAATGGAGAAATCATTTGCTTTGCGGGCTTCCATCCAGCTGTGAAAACTTTTATTTACTGCCTCGGCCAGCGTACGCACAAAGGATGAGGGGAATTTCTTTTGTTTGGAATAATCCAGCCATGTCAATTCCACATTTCTTTTTTCATTGGCTGACAATTTATCACCTGACAACAACTCCTGCAGCAGCGCGCCCAGTTTTTCATCAGTGAAATGCTTGTGGGCAATTTCAGAAAGGGTGGCAATCTGCTGTCCACGGATAGGCGCTCCCTTGGGTGGCAGGTAAGTTTCCTGGTCCCACTGCAACACAGCGGCGGCATAGCGCAGATCGGCAATCGTTTGCATCCCCTTTATATATTCCTCGTACAGGGATCTGGTAGCTGTATTTGTCATGCTGGATGAAATTTATATTTA
Organism: Niastella sp.; assembly: GCF_045805085.1. Taxonomy (NCBI): domain Bacteria; kingdom Pseudomonadati; phylum Bacteroidota; class Chitinophagia; order Chitinophagales; family Chitinophagaceae; genus Niastella; species Niastella sp. The sequence continues at coordinate 19,759 of NZ_JBJMLX010000573.1, read as the reverse complement.
ATTACAGGGTGCGAAAGTCGGTAAATTATACCATACCCAAAAACCACCACTATATTAAAGTATATGGTGGGAAAAGGTAAGTGGAACGTTATCCCCATTCCGGTTGTAACTACTTCTATTTCCATTGCTTGCAAGGATTTGGCCTTATGTGGAACATACCCGGTATTCAATTGCATGTAACCTTGATGATAAAACTATTAACACCCTGTGAAGAACTGTTTTGATGATTTTTTCACAGGGGTATTACTTTCGTAGAGGTTCTTATTAATAATTTGTTACGGTGCTGACTGAATGACATCATACCAATCAGTCAAACCCAGGAGACCTGCCGGTAACAAAGTATGTTTGGAACTTTCCCGATAAGGTACTGGCAAATGATTAATGCTTCAGCATTTCACGTGAAGTTATGGGGTTGCTGTCTGCTGTCGTGCCGCATTTTTAACATTCTAACCACTATAGTAGTCATGCAGACCGAAAATGAAGTGTTGTTACAGGAAAACAAGGACCGTTTTGTTATTCTTCCAATAAAATATCCCACAATATGGGAAATGTATAAAAAGCATGAAGCCAGCTTCTGGACGGCTGAGGAAATTGATTTAAGTGGCGACCTGAAAGACTGGGCTGCGTTGAATGATGGCGAGCGTCATTTTATTTCACATGTACTGGCCTTCTTTGCCGCCAGTGATGGTATTGTGAATGAAAACCTGGCAGTGAATTTTATGAGCGAAGTGCAGTTGCCCGAAGCGCGCTGCTTTTACGGTTTTCAGATCATGATGGAGAACATTCACTCAGAAACGTATGCATTACTGATAGATACATATGTTAAAGATGTTAACGAAAAAGACAGGCTGTTCCACGCCATCGATACTGTACCAGCTGTTAAGAAAAAAGCGGAGTGGGCATTGCGTTGGATCGAACAAGGGAACTTCGCCGAACGTTTAGTAGCATTTGCAGCAGTAGAAGGTATTTTCTTCAGCGGTAGTTTCTGTTCTATTTTCTGGATGAAGAAAAGAGGGTTGATGCCCGGTCTTACATTCAGCAATGAATTGATTAGCCGTGACGAAGGATTGCATTGCGAATTTGCCTGCCTGTTATACAGCATGCTGAATACCAAACTAACACAGGAGCAGGTGTTCGATATCATTGGCGATGCCGTACGTATTGAAAAAGAATTTATCACCGAAGCATTACCGGTTGACCTTATTGGAATGAACGCCCGGTTAATGCAACAGTATATTGAATTTGTTGCCGACAGATGGTTGGGCGAACTGGGGTACCCCAAAATGTTCAACGCCACCAATCCGTTCGACTTTATGGAAATGATCTCGCTGCAGGGTAAAACCAACTTCTTTGAAAAGAGGGTGGGCGATTACCGCAAAGCCGGGGTAAATAATAGCAAAGAGTCGCAACAGTTTTCCCTTGATGAAGATTTCTAAGGAGATCGCAAAGGCCAGAGCGTAAAAAATCCAGCATCCCGAAAGATCGGAAATATTATTTGATAGCACTATAAACTCCATTGACATGAACGTATTAAAAAGGAACGGGAAAAAAGAAACAGTAAAGTTCGATAAGATCACGGCGCGTATTCAGAAACTGTCGTATGGATTGAGCCCGCTGGTTGATGTGATAGAAGTAACAAAAAAAGTAATTGAAGGTATTTATGATGGGGTTACCACCAGCGAGCTGGATAACCTGGCTGCTGAAACAGCCGCCTCCTTAACTACCAAGCATCCCGATTATGCATTGCTGGCCTCACGTATAGCAGTGAGCAACCTGCATAAGAATACCGAGAAATCATTCTCAGCAACCATGAAGCGGTTGTATGATTATACCGATTCAGCTACAGGCCGTAAAATGCCTTTGCTGGCCGATGACGTAATGGAGATCATCGAGGCCCATGCAGAGTTGCTGGATAGCTCTATTATTTACGACCGCGATTTCGGTTTTGATTATTTCGGTTTTAAAACACTGGAGAAATCATACCTGCTGCGGATAGATGGCGTAATTGCCGAGCGCCCCCAGCATATGTACATGCGCGTATCGATCGGTATTCATAAAGAAGATATTGAAAGCGCTATTAAAACGTACAACCTGATGAGTGAGCGCTGGTTTACCCATGCCACGCCTACTTTATTCAATGGTGGTACGCCCAAGCCGCAAATGTCATCCTGCTTTTTGCTGACCATGAAAGACGACAGTATCGATGGTATTTACGATACGCTGAAACAAACAGCTAAAATTTCACAAAGCGCCGGTGGTATCGGTTTATCTATTCACAACGTACGCGCTACCGGTAGTTATATAGGTGGCACCAATGGCACCAGCAATGGTATTATACCCATGTTACGCGTGTTCAACGATACTGCCCGTTATGTTGACCAGGGAGGTGGCAAACGCAAAGGCGCCTTTGCTATTTACCTGGAACCCTGGCATGCCGACATCGTAGAGTTCCTTGATCTGCGTAAGAACCACGGAAAAGAAGAAATGCGCGCAAGGGACCTTTTCTATGCGCTGTGGATAAACGACCTGTTCATGAAACGCGTGGAATCGAATGGCGACTGGAGCCTGTTCTGTCCCAATGAAGCGCCTGGTTTAGCCGACACATTTGGCGATGAATTTGAAGCGTTGTACAATCGCTATGAAGCAGAAGGCCGTCAACGTAAAGTGATAAAAGCACAGGACCTGTGGTTTGCCATTTTAGAAGCGCAAATTGAAACCGGTACGCCTTACATGCTGTATAAGGATGCGGCCAACCGTAAGAGCAACCAGCAGAACCTGGGAACCATCAAAAGCAGCAACCTGTGTACAGAGATCCTGGAGTATACCAGCGCTGATGAAGTAGCCGTATGTAACCTGGCTTCACTGGCATTGCCCCGCTTTGTAAATGAAGGAAAGTTCGATTTCGATAAATTATACGAAGTAACCTACCACGCTGCACGTAACCTCAATCGCATCATCGATAATAACTATTATCCGATCGAGGAAGCAAAACGTTCAAACATGCGTCACCGCCCGATCGGGTTAGGCGTGCAGGGTTTGGCCGATGTGTTCATCCTGCTGCGTTTACCTTTTGAAAGCGATCTGGCAAAAATGTTGAACAAGAACATTTTTGAGACCATTTACTATGCAGCCATGACAGCCAGCAAGGATATGGCGATAGAGCAAGGCCCGTATGAAACCTTTGCCGGTTCACCCTTATCAAAAGGACAATTCCAGTTCGATCTGTGGAATGTAGAACCATCAAACCGGTACGACTGGAATGCATTACGTGCAGAAGTAATGAAACATGGCGTGCGCAACTCCTTGCTGGTAGCGCCCATGCCAACCGCTTCTACTTCACAGATCTTAGGTAACAACGAATGTTTTGAACCCTATACATCAAACATCTATGTTCGCCGGGTATTGAGTGGTGAGTTTATCATTGTAAACAAACACCTGTTGAAAGACCTGGTACAACTGGGTCTTTGGAACGAAACCATGAAGAATAAGATCATTGTTGCTAACGGTTCTATCCAAAGTATCAATGAAATACCTGCCGAGATCAAAGCGTTGTACAAAACCGTATGGGAAATAAAACAACGTCATTTGATTGACATGGCGGCCGATCGCGGCGCATTCATTTGCCAGTCGCAATCGCTGAACCTGTTTGTTGATAATCCAACTGTGGCCAAACTTACCTCCATGCACTTCTATTCATGGAAAGTGGGTTTGAAAACAGGGATGTATTATCTGCGTACACAGGCAGCTTCCCAGGCGGTGCAGTTCACCGTTGAAAAACAAGGCAGCCGTCAAATGGAGCCTGTAGTACCTAAATCAGGTGAAAGCAACGATGAGATAATAGAAGGCCAGGTGTGCACTATGGAAGAAGGTTGCGTTACCTGCAGCTCATAGTCTTCACAGCTCGAATATATACCAAGTATTGAACACAGAGAGCCTCCATAAGGGGGCTCTTTTTTTATGTGTTGGTTGTTTGAAAGTTATGTAGCCCCAGGGTTTTCTTAAGGTCCTCTTAGGGTCTTCTTAAGCTCATCTTAGGGTTTAAACCCTAAGATGACCTAAGGATAACCTTAGGATAACCCTAAGATGACCCTGGGATGAAACATGGGTAAGACATCCTTAAAACGACTTAGCCAATTGGGTCAGCCTCCAGCTGACGGATTGGTTACCTGTTTATTTCCTTATATTTGCACTTCAGTTCTTTACTTTAACACTTGTTTTTAGGTTTCTCTTCTGACCTGAACGGGAGAAAATTAAAAAGGAACCGTGTGAGAATCACGGGCTGTCGCGCAACTGTATGTTGTAGTGGGGTATAGCCTCACAGCGCTGCATAATAAGCCACTGTATCAACCTCAATGGTATGGGAAGGCATGTAGCAAAACAACGAGCCAGGATACTTGCCTGAAAATTGAGACCAATGCTTTCGCGGTTAAAAAGCAGCAGTCAGGAACAGTTGATCACCTCACTTTGCACCTCACATTGTAACTGTTTCTCTCTAACACTTTATCACGAAAGCATACACATTAAACGTAAAGACATTAATACTATTCATTAATGTTTCTCAAAATGTTTTATGCGTATGCTAACACACAATCTTGGGTTCCCCCGTATTGGGGCGCAACGCCAGTTAAAAAAAGCCAGTGAACAATACTGGGCAGGTAACATTACCAGGTCTGAATTATTTCTTACCGCTAAAAAGATCAGGGAAGAAAACTGGTTATTGCAAAAGCAGGCCGGTATCGACATGATACCCTGTAACGATTTCAGCTTTTACGACCAGGTGCTGGATATGTCGTTGCTGCTGGGCGCTGTTCCGCCCCGTTATACGCCTGTGGCAACCGATATCAAAGAAAATACAGAGATTGATCTGTATTTCGCCATGGCCCGCGGTTATCAGCAACAGGGCCTCGATATCACCGCCATGGAAATGACGAAATGGTTCGATACCAACTACCATTACATTGTGCCTGAATTTACAGCCGGCCAGCAGTTCCGCATACTGAGTGATAAGCTGTTCCATGAATTCAACGAATGCCAGCGCGTAACCGGTACTACGCCTAAACCAGTTTTGATTGGGCCTGTTTCATATTTATTGTTAGGGAAAGAAAAAGACAACCAGCCCTTTGACCGGATTGACCTGTTAAAGCAGTTGTTACCTGTATACATTGAGGTGTTGAAGAAACTGGAAGAGAACGGCGCCATCTGGGTGCAGATAGATGAACCCTTCCTGGCAACAGATCTTACCGATAAACAAAAGCAGGCATTTGAGTATGCATATAAAGAGATACGCAAACAATGCGGCGACCTGAAAATATTGCTGGCAACTTACTTTGAAGGCTTACAGGAGAACACAAACCTGGCCGTGAACCTGCCGGTATGCGCCCTGCATATTGACCTGGTACGGGCGCCACAACAGGTGGATGAAATAGTAAAAGCGCTGCCACCCAAACTGTCATTATCGTTAGGAGTGGTAGATGGCCGTAACATCTGGAAGAACGATTACAGCAAATCACTGGCCCTGATAGAGAAAGCAAAAGCAGTCATCGGAGAGGATCGCCTTATGCTGGCGCCTTCCTGTTCCCTGTTGCATTCGCCTGTTGACCTGGAAGGTGAGACTGCGTTAGATGCCGACATTAAAGACTGGATGGCTTTTGCCAAACAAAAGCTGGATGAGATCAATGATCTAAAACAAATAATGGCCGGCAATAATGAATTGTTGAAGAAAAATACAGCCATCATAGAAAGCCGCCATAATTCAACCCGCATTCATAAGAAAGTGGTAAAAGACCGGGTGGCTGCTATTAAAGATGCCGATGCAGCCCGCACGAGTGAATTTACCTTTCGCCAGCACATCCAACAGCAAAGGTTTCATTTACCATTATTCCCCACTACTACCATTGGGTCGTTTCCGCAAACAGAAGAGATCCGCCAGTTGCGCGCTAAATTGAAAAAGGGCGATCTGACGCAACAACAATACGAATCGGAAATAGAAGAAGCAACCATCTCCGCCATTCGCGTACAGGAGGAAATTGGGTTGGATGTACTGGTGCATGGTGAGTTTGAACGCAATGACATGGTGGAGTATTTTGGCGAACAGCTCGATGGCTTTCTGTTCACTAAGAACGGCTGGGTACAAAGCTATGGCAGCCGTTGTGTGAAACCACCGGTTATTGCAGGTGATGTAAGCAGAACCAGTGATATGACCGTTCGATGGAGCACCTTTGCACAGGCACAAACCAACAGGCTGATGAAAGGGATGCTTACCGGCCCCGTGACCATATTGCAGTGGTCGTTTGTACGGGACGATCAACCGAGATGGCAAACCGCATTTCAGATTGCCCTGGCCATCAGAGATGAAGTGGTGGCGCTGGAAAAAGCAGGCATCAAAGTAATTCAAATAGATGAGCCGGCTATTCGCGAAGGATTGCCATTGAGAAAGAAGGATGGCCCGGCGTACCTGGAATGGGCGGTAAAAGCATTTCGCCTCTCGGCCAGTGGGGTAAAGGATGAAACCCAGATCCATACCCATATGTGTTATAGCGAGTTCAATGATATTATGGAACACATCGCCAAAATGGATGCCGATGTGATCACCATTGAAACAAGCCGGTCGCAAATGGAGTTGCTGGAAGCCTTTGCCCGGTTCAAATATCCGAATGAAATAGGCCCCGGAGTATATGACATTCACTCCCCACGGGTACCCACAGTGGAAGAAATGACCTATTTGCTGGAGAAAGCAGCCGCTTTATTGCCGGTTAAAAACCTATGGGTAAATCCTGACTGCGGGTTAAAAACCCGCCGCTGGACGGAGACCATTGCCGCGTTGAAGAACATGGTAAAGGCCGCGAGTGAAGCGAGGGAGAAAGTACAACAACCAGCATTACTCTAAGTAAGACCACTTTCATTTTAAGTTTCAGTTACAGGTTGCAGGTTACAGGGATATCCAGGGTTGGCGCCCTGTAACCTGTAACCTGAAACCTGTAACCCTTTTAACATAGCAAACAATGACCATCGAAGAAAAGATCCAACAATCCGAAACCCGGATATTCAAGGCCGTATTTCCCAACACCACTAACCATTATGATACATTGTTTGGTGGCACTGCCATGGCATTAATGGATGAAGTAGCATTTATTTGCGCCACCCGTTTTGCCCGCAAACGAATGGTAACGGTTTCCTCCGATAAAATTGATTTTACCAGGCCCATACCCGCCGGCACTATCATCGAGCTGATTGGCAAGGTTATTCATACCGGTAAAAGCAGTGTGCGGGTGCAGGTTGAAATATATATTGAAGAAATGTATTCATTTGAGAGGGAAAGAGCCATCAATGGCACCTTTACGCTGGTAGCCGTGGATGAACACAAGCGGCCGGTGCCTATTGTGTAAGGCAGACGGCAGACAGCAGACGGCAGACGGTTCGCGAGATTTGAGATTAATCAGAATCTTGCATCGCCGGGAATCATCTTTGCCTTCTGCCCTTTGCCTTCTGCCAAAGAAAATAGAGAAAACCGCCAATAGACGGCAATCCAGATTAAAAAGGAATAATATGAGGGTTCTTTAACATTTCATAGACAAAAAATTATCAATTTTAAGCTATGAAACCCATTAATTTGTTTAAAGTTAAATTGCCCCATGAATTGCACCCGATTTTATAGATCCCTGATTGCTCTGGCTTTACTATTTTCCGGTTTAGGGGCCGGCTATGCTCAACAGATCGATTCAATGGTGAACCTGTACGGAGAAAGATATCCGCAGGAAAAGATATATGTTCACTTTGACAAACCGGCCTATAATACCGGTGAAACCATCTGGTTCAAATCGTACCTGTTTGCTGGCATTGTGCCCTCGCCCATAAGCAAGAACTTTTATGCCGAGCTGCTCGATCAATCGGGCAAGGTGTTACAACAGAAGATACTACCCATTTATGAAGGCTCTTCCGCGGGGAGTTTTGACCTGCCGGCCAATTCACCTCCCACAATCGTTTTCAGGGCCTATACAACCTGGATGCTTAATTTTGATACCACCTTTCTTTTCAGCAAAACCATTCGCATTCTGAATAAAACCGTTGCCGTTGCACCGGCTGCAACTGCCGCAACCACGCAGGGCGGGGCCAAACAAACAGGCGCCAAACAACCTGCTGCAACTGCGGCTGCCAGCAGCAACCCTGCATCAGCCGTTACCCTGCGGTTTTTCCCCGAAGGCGGTGATATGGTAACCGGGCTTGAATCGGTAGTAGCAGTTAAAGTAACCGACGAATTCGGATTGCCGGTTTCTGCAGAGGGTGCTATCAAAGACAACACAGGCGCCACCGTAACAACTTTTGGCACCGTGCACGATGGGATGGGGCGCTTTCCGATAGAACCCCAGGCCGGTAAAACCTATACGGCCGAATGGACAGATGAAAAAAAGCAAACGCATAAAACGCCATTGCCTCCGGCCAAACAAACGGGTGTAACGTTGCAATGCGCTTCTACTGGTAGCCGCGAGGCGTTTATAATAAGAAGGTCACAGGATGCAACAGACGATTTAAAAACCCTGTACCTGTTGGGTTATTTCAACTCTCAGGTAGTATATAAAGCACGGCTGAACCTGCAGCAGAATTTTATGGTGAGCGGTTCCATTCCCCTGGAAGGTATTCCCACCGGCATGTTACAGATGACCCTGTTCGATGCTAACTGGAAGCCGCTTGCAGAACGCATTAACTTCGTAAATAAAGAAGATTATTTCTTTACTACCCGGGTAGTGCCTATTTCAAAAAGCACCGAGCGCCGCGCAAAGAATACCCTGGTAATCGATGTGCCTGATACGCTGAGATCGAACCTGAGTATTTCAATAACCGATGCAGGATTAACAAAGGCTGATCCTGATGCCGATAACATTGTATCGCATTTGTTATTAAGCGGCGACCTGCATGGTTATATTCATAATCCTTATTATTACTTAACCGGTAACGACGATACCGTTCGCGCGCACCTTGACCTGGTAATGCTTACCAATGGCTGGCGCCGGTTTAAATGGGACGATCTGGCCGCCGGTAAATTGCCTGTTATAAAGTTTCCACGCGAGAATTATTTATCACTCAGCGCCACTTTAACGGGCGTGCAGCCCAACCAGGTTCCAAAGAATACCCAGATCAACGTGTTCCTGCAGGCAAAAGATTCTTCGCGTCAGTTGTTCTTTTTATCAATTGACTCAACAGGTAAATTTCAACAGGATGGGCTGGTGTTCTTTGATACGGTAAGTGTGTTTTATCAGTTTAACAACAACAAGTTCCTGGCTAATAAATCCGTTGTTAATTTCAGTAATGGAACGCATAAAGTCCCCTTTGTTGTAAAACCCGATTCTGCCTGGCGCGTGCCCATGCCTATTGACACAAGCCTGTTGAGCAGGGGTAAATACTTTGCCAGCGAAGCAGAACGGATAAAACCTGAACTGGAGAAAAAGGTAAAAACGCTGGAAACGGTTACCGTAAAGGCGAGAACGAAATCGAAGCAACAAATAATGGATGAGAAATATGCCAGTGGGTTATTCTCGGGCGGCGATGCCACTTCATTTGACCTGACAGAAGATGTGTCGGCATTGGGTGCAATGAACATCTTTACTTACCTGCAGGGTCGCGTGGCCGGTTTGCAGATCAGTACCGGCGGCCAAACGTCATTACAATGGCGGGGCGCTACACCTTCCCTGTTCTTAAATGAAATGCCGGTTGATGTATCTGCCATTGAAAACATTCCGGTTTCCGATATCGCCTATGTGAAAGCATTCCGTCCCCCGTTCTTTGGTGCAACGGGTGGTGGCGCCGGCGGCGCTATTGCTATCTATACCAAAAAAGGCGGCGATGTTACCTCTAATACTTCCAACATTGGGGGGCTCGATAAAAGCAGGCTTACCGGTTATGCGCTGCCTAAAGAGTTCTATTCGCCCGATTACAGCAAGGAAGTAACCAATTCCGATCTGCCCGATATTCGTCCTACTTTATTCTGGCAGCCTTATCTTCTTTTCGATAAGAACAATCATAAAACAACCCTCACTTTCTATAATAACGATGTGTCAAAACGCATTCGCATTATTTTGGAAGGTATAAATGAAGAAGGTCAGCTGACAAGAGTGGAGAAAATTATCGAATAAAGTTTATCTAATGATAATAAAAAAAGCAGCTCCATTCGGAAGCTGCTTTTTTTTATGTCGTGAATCGGCAATCTAATTCTTCAATATAGTGATCGTCTTATTAGCATCATGCCCCTTGATAGCATTTGAATCGGGCGGTGGTGGCGGTAACTTATGATTATAAGTAATAACAAACTTCGAGTACAAGTCCATCATGGGACTTGCAAAGTGCATGGCATCACCTTCCGTGGGAGTAATGAGCCCATCTAATATCAGCGTATCGCTGTCGGTCATGGGTTCAATTTCGAAGGTATAGGTGTAAGCCAGCTTGGGATTGGGTTTGGTGATCTCCAGGTCGTAAAAGGACTTGTGATCGTACGTGAGGAACAGCGTGATATTACCGTATGCCTTGCTCATGGTATCCTGGGTAACGCCATCCAGTACTTTTTTCAGTGGTACCGAATCCGACGACATCATCCACACACTATCGTACATTACTTCTTTGGGGTCATCGGCCAGGTATACCTGCATTTTCTTTACAATAGAGTCCTCTGTGCTTTTGAAAACAATGGTATCGTAACTGGCCGGCTTTGGTTTACGTCCAAGCCAAAAGTACATACCTGCACCAATAATGACCATGATCAGTAAAATTATCCATGTTCCGCGCATATAGACTAGGTTGTGGTTAGCGACAATTATTCGTTTAAGGTAGCCAATCCATTGCAATTAACATGCCTTGATGTCATGAAAATATTTTGATAATACCTGGCCGGGGTTTCGCCTATCTTTGATTACAACTGGTGAATTATGAAAATAGCTGATATCATTGATCTGTTGGAAGCCGTGGCCCCACCCTCGTTGCAGGAAAGCTATGACAATGCCGGTTTGCTGACCGGTAACCCTGGCTGGGCCTGTACCGGCGCCCTTTGTACGCTGGATGCTACAGAAGAAGTGGTGAAGGAAGCCATGCAGCGTGGTTGTAACCTGGTAGTGGCGCATCACCCCATAATTTTTGGCGGCTTAAAAAAGATCACGGGTAAGAATTATGTAGAAAAGACAATAATAACTGCCATTAAAAATGATATAGCTATTTATGCTATTCATACCAATTTAGACAATGTAATAGACGGCGTGAGCGGTATGATGGCCGATAAACTGGGACTGAAGAACCGAAAGATACTGTCGCCCAAAGAAGCCACCTTAAAAAAGCTGTACACCTTTGTGCCGGTTGAACAGGTAGAACAGGTTCGGGCGGCCCTGTTTGAAGCTGGGGGCGGACATACAGGTAATTACAATGAATGCAGTTTTGGGGTAGAAGGTACGGGCACTTTCAAAGGCGGAGAAGGAACCAATCCCTTTGCAGGCCAACCCGGCGAACGGCATTATGAAAAGGAGCTAAAGATCGAAGTTATATTTCCGGGGTACCTGCAAAACAGCCTGATAAGGGCTCTGCGTACGGCCCATCCTTATGAAGAAGTGGCGTATGATGTGGTGAACCTGGCCAATACCCATCCCGGAATAGGGTCTGGGTTGGTGGGTGAATTGCCGGAAGCCCTGCCGGAAGCTGCCTTTTTGAACCAGTTAAAACAGGCGTTTGATCTGCCGCTTATTCGCCATACCGCCCTGCTGGGCCGGCCGGTTAAAAAGATAGCTCTGTGTGGCGGCGCAGGTAGTTTCCTGATTCCCAAAGCATTAGGGGTCGGGGCGGATATTTATATCACCGGGGATATGAAGTATCACGAGTTTTTTGATGCCAATGGCCGGCTGATTATTGCTGATATCGGTCATTTTGAAAGTGAGCAATTTACCATAGATTTACTGGCTGGGGTTTTGCAGGAAAAATTTCCTACCTTTGCCGTCCTTAAAACGGCTTTAAAAACCAATCCTGTATATTATTTTGTGTGATCCTGCCGATCCCGACAAGTCGGGAACGCTGAAGCCCCGACTGAGTCGGGATGCCGATAAAAGAAAATAATCGGCATGACACAACGAAATTTGAACAGGGCGGTGAAGCCGGGGACCTGCTACCATAAACAACAAACTATAAATTTCTTTATGGCTAACGTTAAAGATTACTCTGTAGAAGAAAAATTAAGCGCACTCGTAGGATTGCAGAAGGTTGAATCGAAGATCGACGAGATCCAGATCCTGAAAGGAGAGCTGCCCATGGAAGTGAGCGACCTGGAAGATGAAATTCAGGGATTGCATTCGCGCCAGGTGCGTATTGAGGAAGAGATCAACGGCATACAGGAGTTTATCAACCAAAAGAAAAATCTCATCAAGGAAGCTGAAGCCCTGATCAAAAAATACGAAAAGCAAAGCGAGAATGTAAAGAACAGCCGCGAGTTTGAGGCCATCAATAAAGAAATTGAGATGCAACAGCTAGAAATTAAGCTGGCCGAAAAACATATTCGCGATGCTAATGAAGAGATCGCTGAAAAAGTAGTGGTGCTGGATAAAGCCAAAAAGAACATCGCTACAAAAGAAGGCGTGTTAAGCACCAAGAAAGGTGAGCTGGAAAAGATCATCGCTACCAACGAAAAAGAAGAAAAAGCATTGAACAAACAGGCTTCTGAAGCCCGCGAAAAAGTTGAAGAGCGCCTGTTGTTATCATACGATCGTATTCGCAAAAACTACCGCAATGGTTTAGGTGTAGTACCTGTTGAACGTGATGCCTGCGGTGGTTGTTTTAACGCAATCCCCCCTCAACGTCAAAGTGAGATCCGTCAGCGTAAAAAGATCATCGTTTGCGAAAACTGCGGCCGGATCCTGGTTGACCGCGACCTGTTCGATTCAGTAGAAGTGAAATAAGAGAACATCAATATAATTAAGGAGCCCTCCCGACGCATCGGGAGGGTTTTTTTATTCCCTGTGACTAACTGCTTTAAATCTTTTGCTTTGCCTTGTACGCCGAATCCGCCGGCTGGCGGAGTAGGCGTGTGAGTTTGTGCCTTAACTCTGTATCTTGCAGCCATGAAAAGCCTGAGGCCAGCCTGGTTGGCAGTTTTACTGGTTTTATTATATGTGCCCTTACAGGCGCAAAAAGTATTTGATTTTAACGACCGCTGCAAACAGGCTTATCATGAAATCATTCAACTAAAATTGAATAACGGCCAGCAATTGCTGAATGTAGAAAAGACCCAGCACCCGAATAACCTCATCCCTTACTTTCTCGAAAATTATATCGACTTCTTTACCCTGTTCTTTAATGAAGACCCGGCAGAATTCAAAAAGCGGTTGCCTAACCGCGACACCCGCCTCGATCTGCTGGATGAAGGACCGGAGAATTCCCCCTTTCTGTTATTTGCGCGTTCGGTGATCCATTTTCAATGGGCGGCTGTACGAGTAAAGTTCGGCAACAACTGGGATGCAGGGTGGGAGTTTCGCCGCTCGTTTTTACAGGTAAAGAACAATCAGCAATTGTTCCCCAATTTTGCACCCAACAGCCTGTATGCGGGTACTATGCAGGCAGCTGCCGGAACTATTCCTGATGGGTATAAATGGTTAAGCAGTTTGCTGGGCATAAATGGCAATATAAATAAGGGTATGACTAAGTTGAGCTCCTTTTTGCAGGGAACAGATGAGTGGTCGACCCTTTTTCGCGATGAAGCCATTTTTTACTATTGTTACCTGAAATTTTATTTAGTGAACGATAAGCCCGGTGTTTTTCAGTTTATCGATCAGCAGCACCTCGATGTGGTGAATCACCATTTATTTGCTTACCTGGCAGTTAATTTAAGCCGCAACAGCCAGCAGGCCGAAAAAGCGGAGCAGATAATAACCGGATTAAATACCAGTCCTGCCTATCTGGCTATGCCCGTGTGGGATATGGAAATGGGTTATGCCAAAGTGCATCACCTTGACCCCGCCGCTGCGCCTTACCTGGAGCGCTTTATCAATACTTTTAAAGGCCGGTTCTTTGTAAAAGACGTATTGCAAAAATTAAGCTGGCATTATTACCTGCAGGGCGATGAGGCAAAAGCCAACTCCTGCCGGCAAAAGATATTGACCATGGGCACCACCGATTCGGAGTCTGATAAGCAGGCGCAAAAGGAAGCAACTACCAACATATGGCCCAACAAGTTGTTGTTGCAGGCGCGCATGTTGGATGATGGGGGGTATTTCAAACAGGCGCTTGCCCTGTTACAGGGTAAGAACACCGGACATTTTTCCCTGCCGGAAGAAAAGCTGGAATTTGCTTACCGGGCGGGCCGGTTGTACGATGACATCGGGAACGACAGTTTCGCCATCGTGTTTTATAAAGAGGCCATTGAACTGGGCGAACATCGTAAAGAACATTTTGCGGCCCGGGCAGCCCTGCAGATCGGATATATTTTTGAGCAACGTGGCGACAAGCAAACCGCTATCAGGTGGTTTCAGCGTTGTCAGAGCATGAAGGACCATGATTTTAAAAATTCGCTCGATGCAAAAGCAAAAGCGGGCATTGCGCGTTGTAAGAACGAGTAGCCGGCAACAGGCAACCATTCACGATGGGGATAATCCCATTATAATAAGTGCATGATCGCAGTTATATTTGTTACGTTCAAAAAGTAAGTACCGTGCTTAAAAAACTTTTCATCCAGAATTACGCTATTATTGACGAGATAGAGATCGACTTCTCGCAAAAGCTGAATATAATCACCGGGGAAACCGGCGCCGGTAAATCAATTTTAATGGGCGCCCTGTCATTGATACTGGGCGACCGCATTGATGCATCGGTGCTGCAGAGCCGTGATAAAAAATGCTATGTAGAAGGCACTTTTGAAATTGGCGAGAAGAAAGCCGTAAAAGCCTTTTTACGCGAACAGGACCTCGATGTGGAAGAAGAACTGGTAATTCGCCGCGAAATTGGCACTAATGGTAAATCAAGGGCCTTTGTAAACGATACGCCCGTAAACTTGGAACAGCTGCGCCAGTTAAGCTCCAAGCTGGTTGACCTGCATCGTCAGTTCGATACGCTGGAACTGGGCGAAAGCGATTTTCAACGGCAGGTGCTCGATGCGCTGGCCGGTCATGCCGATGTGCTGCAGCAATACCAGGGCGCCTATGCCCAATGGCAAAAGGCGCAACAGGAGCTAACGCAATTACAACAACAGAAAGACCAGTTCACCAAAGAATACGATTATAACAAGTTTTTATTTGATGAATTGCAAGATGCAGCCCTGACAGAAAACGAGCTGGAAGAGGCCGATGCAACGCTCAAACTGCTTAGTAATGCAGAAGGCATAAAATCCGCTTTAGGTAAAGTTGCCTATGAACTAAGTGAAGGCGAATCGCCCATGGTACAGCAACTGAAAACACTGTCCAACCAGTTGAGTGTGTTCAGTGATAACCATCAGGAGATGCCGGCGTTGGTGCAGCGGTTACTATCCGCCCAAATAGAATTGCAGGATATTGCCGATGAAGTGGAGCGCTTAAGTGATCAGGTGCAGTACGATCCTCAAAAGATAGAGTTACTTAATGACCGCATTTCAACCGGCTATAAACTGCTGAAGAAACACGGTGTACACACCACGCAGGAACTGCTGACGATCAAGGATTCGCTTGAGCAAAAACTGCAGGCAGTGCTGAATATCGATGAAGCCATTCAAACCAAAGAAAAAACAGCCCGGCAATTATTGCAAAAAGCCACCGAACTGGCAACGAAGCTAACAGCCAACCGGGTGAAGCAGGTGAAGCCACTGCAGGATAAAGTAAACAAATTATTAGCCCAGGTAGGCATGCCCAATGCCCGTTTGCAGGTTGAGGTAACCCCACTGGCCAATTTGCAAATAACCGGGCAGGATGATATTGAGTTCCTGTTCGATGCCAATAAAAGCAATCGCTTTGAGCCCATACGTAAAGTGGCGTCGGGTGGGGAATTGAGCCGCCTGATGCTTTGTATAAAATCGCTGGTGGCCCAGTCGCTTGATCTGCCCACGCTCATCTTCGATGAAATAGATACCGGTATTTCAGGGGAGGCCGCCAGGCAGGTAGGCATCATTATGAAAGACCTGGCCCGCAAACGCCAGGTGTTCAGCATAACCCACCAGCCACAAATTGCCGGGAAAGCAGATGCCCATTACTTTGTTTACAAAGAGATCAAAGGCAATTCCATTAAAACAAACATCAAACTGCTATCGCAGGATGAACGCATTACCGCCATTGCTAAAATGTTAAGCGGTGAAAAACCAACAGCAGCAGCGCTGGAAAACGCCCGTGAAATGGTGAACAATTAGTGGAAATGACGTTAATTTGCCGTTCCTAATTTAAAAATCAAAATTCTATGGCATATAACCTGCTTAAAGGAAAGAAAGGGATCATATTTGGGGCTTTGGATGAAAAATCAATTGCCTGGAGAACCGCCTTACGTTGTCATGAAGAAGGCGCTCAGCTGGTATTGACCAATGCACCGGTTGCCCTGCGTATGGGCGAGATCAATAAACTGGCCGAGGCGGTGAACGCCCCCGTAATTGGCGCTGATGTGACCAATATGGACGATCTGAAGAACCTGTTCGAAGGCGCCATGAAGCATTTTGGTGGTAAAATAGATTTCGTATTGCATTCAGTAGGTATGAGCCTGAACGTTCGTAAAAACAAGCCTTATACCGAAATAGACTATGGCTTTAACCAAAAGACATTAGATATATCGGCTATGTCGCTGCACCGGGTGTTGCGTACGGCCTGGGACCTGGATGCCATCAGCGATTGGGGCAGTGTGGTAGCATTAACTTATATAGCTGCACAACGCGTGTTCCCTGATTATAATGAAATGGCCGATGCGAAAGCATTGCTGGAAGGTGTTTCCCGCAACTTTGGCTATCACTATGGCGTAAAGAAAAAAGTTCGTATCAATACCATTTCACAATCACCAACGCAAACTACTGCCGGTAGTGGCGTAAAAGGTTTTGATGGCTTTGTTTCGTATGCTGAAAAAATGAGCCCGCTGGGTAATGCTTCTGCTGACCAATGCGCTGATTATTGCGTTACCCTGTTCAGCGACTTAACCAAAATGGTTACCATGCAGAACCTGTTCCATGATGGCGGTTTCTCCTTTACCGGAGTTACACAGGCTGTTATTGATCAAATGGGGAAGTAAGAATTAGAAAGTAAGATATTTTAAGGAGGGCTTCTTTGATAAGAGAGGTCCTCTTTTTTATTTTATGCTTTTTAGTTGACCAGTTGACCAGTTAACCAGTTAACAAGTTAACAAGTTAACAAGTTGACAAGTTAACGAGTTAACGAGGGAGAAGAAGGTTAGAAGGTATTAAGAAGGATGTTGATAACGTTGATAGGGTTGTAAGGGGACTGAGTGAAAAGAAAGTGATTTCCGATTCAGAAGTTACCTGGCCGCGACGCGGTTTACCGTTTCAGGTTTGCCGTTTCACGACTCAGGATACTGCCTTATCGGGGCCCAAAAAAACCGCCCGCTTTACAGCGACCGGTTTGCACTATTTTTTAGCCATGGGCTTTTAATACTCATCTTCATTAAAGAAGAAGTCATCCTGGCTTGGATAGTCCGGCCAGATGTCTTCTATACCTTCATAAATCTCACCTTCATCTTCAAGCTCCTGAAGATTTTCTACCACTTCAATGGGTGCACCGCTACGGATCGCGTAGTCAATCAGCTCATCTTTGGTGGCAGGCCACGGTGCATCTTCGAGATAGGATGCAAGTTCTAATGTCCAAAACATGTGGTTATCCTGTTTAAAGTTTTAAATCCACGAAACGTTACTAAATTAAGGGTCGGAGAAAAGTGCTACTCCCAGTTCCCTTGCCCTCAATTTTTCGCAAAAGTAACCCTCCTAATGAAAAAACCAAATCTATATTTGAAAGATAATGGAAGGAATTCTTAAAAAGTTTCCCCAAACGGGTACTATGAACGGGAAGCCAATGGTTTGTAGTATCTTGACGCCATATTAGAAGTAATTCACAACACATGTTAACAGCGACGAATATTCAAAAATATTATGGCCAGTTATGGGTTTTGAAGGGGGTTGACCTGGAAATAAAACAGGGCGAAATTGCCAGTATTGTAGGGCCTTCAGGCTCGGGAAAAAGCACGTTGTTACACATTTTAGGGACACTCGATAAGCCCGATAAAGGGGAAGTGGTGGTAGGCGGTGAACGCCTT
Source organism: Niastella sp. (assembly GCF_045805085.1). Lineage (NCBI taxonomy): Bacteria > Pseudomonadati > Bacteroidota > Chitinophagia > Chitinophagales > Chitinophagaceae > Niastella > Niastella sp. The sequence continues at coordinate 1,540 of NZ_JBJMLX010000573.1, read as the reverse complement.
AATTTCCTGAACGAGAAGCGGATGGCGGCCTTTCGGAACCAGCATGTGGGGTTTGTGTTCCAGTTTCACCATCTGTTGCCCGAATTTACCGCCCTGGAGAATGTTTGTATACCCGGCTGGATGGCCGGCCGCAGCAAAAAAGAAGTGAGTGACCATGCTTTATCGTTATTACAAATGTTGGGGTTAGAAAAACGCATCGATAATAAACCTAATCAGTTATCGGGTGGCGAGCAGCAACGGGTAGCTGTAGCCCGCGCCCTCATTAATAAACCTGCCATTATTTTTGCCGATGAACCTACCGGCAACCTCGATTCGGCCAATGCCCGCGAGCTGCATCAGCTGTTCTTTACCCTACGGCAGCAATTCAATCAAACCTTTTTAATTGTTACGCATAATGAAGAACTGGCACAAATGAGCGACCGCTTATTACACATGAAAGATGGCAAAATAGTGTAATAATAAAAACATATGCGTGCTGGTTATAACACTGTTTGTTAACTGATCCTGGGGCGCCACGGAATTTCTTCCACATTCATCTGGTGGCCGGTATAACGGGCCAGTACAAATAAATAATCACTGAGGCGGTTGAGGTATTTTAAAATAACGGGTTCCACTTCGCTTTCCTGGGTAAGGCGCACACAACACCGTTCGGCGCGGCGGCAAACGCAGCGGGCTATGTGTAATTGGGAAAGAACCGGGTGACCGCCCGGCAGTATAAAGCTCTTCATGGGGGGAATGCCCTCATTCATGCGGTCCATTTCCTTTTCGAGCAGGGTAATATCTTCTTCCTTCAAATCGGGGATGCGCATTTTAGGCTCTTTAACCGGGTCGCAGGCCAGGGAGGCATTCATGGTAAACAAGCGGTCCTGCACTTCAGCCAGCTGTTTGCGGGCAACTTCATCAGTAAGCAGGTCGCGGCATAAACCAATGAAGGAGCTTAATTCATCAACGGTTCCATACGCTTCAATACGCAGGTGCGATTTGGGAACCTTGGTTCCGCCAATTAATGAAGTAGAACCCTTGTCACCGGTTTTAGTATATATCTTTTGAGCCATAATTGTAAATGTTGGAATGGTGAATAGTGAGTGGTCAGTGGTGGGCAGGCAAAGGGCAGAGGGAAGGATCGGCAATCGGCAATCCTGAATCGTGAAACGTCAAACGTGAAACGTGAAAGGGTTCGCGAGAATGTAACGTTCCCTACTATTTTCATTTCTCCTTCCTTTCACCTCTTGTCCATTATCAACTATATCAACCCTGTAACCTCTATCAACTTCCAACTTAATACCTCCTAACCTTCCTCTACCTCGTTAACTTGTCAACTCGTCAACTTGTTAACTCGTCAACAACTACCTTCTGCTTATCGCTTTCAATCAACCCATCACGTAAACGCACAATACGGTTGGCATGATTCGCAATATCTTCTTCGTGTGTAACCAGTACAACGGTATTGCCAGCCGACTGTATCTGGCCAAATATCTGCATGATCTCTATAGATGTCCTGGTATCCAGGTTTCCGGTAGGTTCATCGGCCAGAATGAGC
>NZ_JBJMLX010000572.1:0-22117 GCF_045805085.1 Niastella sp. | reverse complement strand
TGCCGTCTGCCGTCTGCCGTCTGCCGTCTGCCGTCTGCCGTCTGCCGTCTGCCGTCTGCCGTCTGCCGTCTGCCGTCTGCCGTCTGCCCTTTGCCCTTTGCCTTGCCCGCCGAAGCTTTAGCGTAGGAGGGCCTTAGAAATAAATCCCCGGCACCAATTCATCAATCAATCCCGGATGAACGGGTTTCCAGCCTAAGGTTTTACGGGTTTGCGCACCCGAGGCGGGGCTACCCATCGATGCAAAATGTTTGAACCAGCCAAAATGGGCCTCAGCATCTGCACCATCTTTACTCACAACAGGCATCTGTAATCCTTTGGCAATAGCAGTGGCAATTTGCTTAAATGGAATGCTTTCCTCCGCTACTGCATGATACACTTTTTGTGCAGGTTGCTTTTCAACGATCAACCGGTATAAAACAGCAGCATCGAACCGATGCACCGCCCACCAATGATTAGTACCCTCGCCAATATAAGCCGAAACGCCTTTTTCTTTGGCCAAACCAATAACAATAGGAATGAAGCCATGATCATCGGGGCCATGTACAATTGGCAATCGTACAATGTAGGTATTCACCCCTTGTTCGGCAACGACATTGGCCGCTTCTTCTGACGCTGCGCGCGGTGTTACGTCGGAACCGGCGGGTTTGTCGTTTTCAGTTATCAGCGGGCCATTCAACAGACCCACCCCTGAGGTAATTACCAATGGTTTATTGGTCCCTGCCAGGGCCGCGCCCAATGCCATTATTACCTTGCGATCGTTTTCGCAATTGGCTTTGTATTGGGTAAAATCATGATTGAAGGCAGTATGAATAACTGCATCACATTGTGCCGCGCCATTTTGAAGACTCTCCAGGTCATCGAGGTCGCCGCGATGTGGTTCTGCGCCTGCTTGTTTCACAGTTTCGACACCACTGTCAGACCGTACCATCCCCAGCACCTGGTGACCGGTCTGCAAAAGTTCTTTAACGATGGCGGAGCCTACGAAACCGGAAGCTCCTGTAACAAATACTCGCATAAATGAATGACTTGATTTTATGGATACAAAATTGAGTCAACCCATTTGCGAAAACGTGGTCATTTGACCATAATTCTATTTAACGGCGTACCTGTGCGTGGCGGATGCGGGTGAGGGTTTTCAGCGAAATGCCTAAATAAGCGGCTATCATGTGCAAGGGAAGGCGGGCCAGCAGGTCGGGGAAGGTTTGAACAAAATTCTCGTATTTTTCTTCAGGCGTTGAACTCAATGTGGTAAAAAGACGTTGCCGGTTGCTGATATGACTTCTGGTAACCAACTGCTCAGACAAAATAGTCAGTTCTGGGATATCTTTTAACAGGCGATCAAAATCGGGTTTGCTCCAAAGTAACACCTCACTTCGTTCTATGGCAGCGATCGTAAATTGTGACGGTGTTTGCTGGTGATAGCTTTCCGGGTCCAGTGTCCAGTTGTTTTCCGGTGAAAAGTATAAAATATGCTCGCTGCCATCTGCTCCAATACCATAAATGCGCAGGAGCCCTTTTACAATAAACGTTTTATGCCGGCACACCTGGCCTTGTTGCAACAACGTCTCATTCCGGTGCAGGGAAACAGGCTTTGCGGCCGAAACGATCTGTTCAATTTCTGAATCGTTCAGGTTGGTGCAGGTGCGTAAATAAGTATCAAATACGGTGGTCATATTCCTTTCAAAAATAAGAAATATGCACTTAATTCAAATAGTCATTAACTGTTATGCGTAAATAAGGTGAGCCACTCTGCAAGAGTGACCCACCTTAATAACCTAAGCGTGGCTGTGCGCCATTTCATTTGACCGCACCAGCAGTTTTTTTACTTTCGCTGCAATACTGACAGCATCGATGCCGGCATCTTTCATTAATTCCTCTTGTTTACCCGATTGAGAGATCTTTGTCACGGCCATCTTTTCTACATAATTGCCTTCGGCGCTAACGGCTGCAGCAATAAAATCACCCAAACCACCATGCGCAAAATGATCTTCCACCGAAATAATACATTTGAAACGGGTGCTGTTCAAACAATCCAGCAAGGTATCTCTGTCAACCGGACTTACGGAATAACAATCCACCACCCGGATGTTTATATCTTCCTGTTTCAGTAGCTCAGCCGCCTGCAGCGCTTCATACACGGTAATACCGGTAGCGGCAACCGTAAGCAGGTCATCATTTGATTGCAGGATTATTTTTGAACCGCCAATTTTAAACTCATCGCCGGGCTTATATAATAGTTTTGTTTTTGGGCGCAAGGTGCGCATATATACAATACCGTTGTGCTGTACCATTTGCGGCACCAGGCTGGCAGTGGAAACGGCCTCGCAAGGTTGCAGTACAACCGTATCGGGCAGGGCGCCAAAGAACGCAATATCTTCCAACGCCATTTGCGAAGGGCCATCTTCCCCAATAGATACCCCAACGTGCGAACCCACAAATTTTATATTGGCTTCAGAGATGCGGGCCATCCTGATCTGGTCGGCAGCACGCATAAAGAACGCGCCAAAAGTGGCTACCACCGGTATCTTACCAATTCTTGATAAACCGGCGCCTACAGATACCATGTTCTGTTCCGCAATAAAACATTCCACGAAACGCTCGGGGGTTACCTTTAACGCGTCTTCGGTAAAGGTGGAGTTCTTTACATCAGCATCCAGCACATACATTTCGGGCGTATGTTGCGTGATCTGCGCCAATGCCTCGCCAAACACTTCGCGCGTCGCATAGGATTTGGCGTTATCAAAATCAAGTTTAACGGCCGTATTTATTTTTACGTCGGCAGAAGCGATTGTAGTAGTGGCCGGTTTCCGCAATTCAAAACGCGCATCGTCATTGATTGGCCCCAACTCATCCAGCGCTTTTTTCAGCTCGTCTTCTTTTAACGCCTTACCATGCCAGCCATCTTTATTTTCAATAAAAGAAACACCTTTTCCTTTTTCGGTCCTGGCAATGATAGCCACAGGTTGCGTGCCTGCATGACTATGGGCCTGTTCTAACGCCTGGTCTATTTGTTCATAATTATGACCATCGATGGTAAATACCCTGAAATTAAAAGCCCTGAACCGTTGTTCGTATTCATTCATGTGATGGCCAAACATGGTTTCTCCACTTTGCGCCAGGCGGTTGATATCTAAGATCGTAATCAAATTATTTAACCGGTGGTAGGAGGCAAAGTTGGCTGCTTCCCATACCTGGCCTTCCGCCAGTTCTCCATCGCCACACAACACATAAGTCGTAAAAGGCAGGTTTTCCCTTTTTGCCGCCAACGCCATACCGGCCCCTACAGAAAGTCCCTGTCCTAAAGAACCCGTAGCAGCTTCTGCATATTTGTACTTGGGAACCGGGTGTCCTTCAAACCGGCTGTTTAATTTTCGTAATGTTTTTAATTCATTCAGGTCATAGGCGTTGCTCATGCCAAACAGGGCGTACAGCAGGGGAGCAGCATGACCTTTGGACAACACAAACCGGTCGTTGTATATGTTCAATGGGTTGGAAACATCGTAGGTAAAATATTTATCAAATAACACGGCTGTTATATCTGCCGCCGATAAACAGGAAGTGGGGTGTCCTGATCCTGCTGCAGTTGTAGACACAAGACACCATTTGCGCAGTAATTTTGCCTTTTCTTCCCAGGCACTTGTATTTTTCATAATAGGTATATAAATGATGAATAATGTAAGCGCACAATTAGAGTGCCATCGTTTGTTAACAGGAATTGTAGAAATTATTAGCCACTATCACTTTAAATAGTTGGCCAACCACCCATTATAGGTAATTTTACTGCCCAAACTTTATAACAATGAAACTAACAGATAACAAAATTTTAATCACCGGCGGGGGTAGCGGTATTGGTCTTGGACTTACGGAAAGATTTGTAAAAGATGGCAACACGGTCATCGTTTGTGGCAGAAGGGAAACAGCGCTGCAGGAGGTTGCAGATAGATTTCCTTCCGTTATCACTCAGGTGTGCGACCTGGCCATTGAAGCGGACCGCATTAATTTGTTTAATTGGGTAGCGGCAAACCATCCCGACCTGAATGTACTTGTTAACAACGCCGGCATTCAAAACTGGATGAACATTACCAATGATGACTTTTATGACAGAGCCCAAAGCGAAATAGAAATAAATATTACGGCGCCCATTCACCTCACCAAATTATTTTTGAAACTGAAGTCGCTGAATACTATTATGAATGTATCATCAGGACTGGCTTTTATCCCTTTATCAAAAGTGCCCGTTTATTGCGCCACTAAGGCGTTCATACGCTCGTTTACGATGTCCCTCCGGCATCAGTTACAATCAGCAAACGTTGAAGTAATAGAGATCATTCCACCGGCGTTGAATACCGATCTGGGTGGAAAAGGCATTCACAATGAATTTCCTCCTGTAAGCGATTTTATTGAATCCATTTTTCAACAACTGAAGGAAGGAAAAACCGAATTGACCTTCGGTACCAGCGAAGCAAGGGCAAAAGACAACAACGATACCATTGCCGACTATTTTGCCAGAATGAATGGGTGAGTGGTGAATCGTGAATCGTGAATCGTGAATAGCTCGCTCATTTTGAGATTTACTATTAATTCTAAATTTCAAAACTCAGACGCCATTGACCATTCACCATTGACCATTGACTGTTTTACCCTATCCCTATTTTATTGGGGTTCATCTATTCAATTATGGATTTAAGGCCATCCGGTTATGGTTCTCTAATTAAAAGAGCTTACCTTATATTAAAATTAAATACCATGATTATTGTACACGACATTTTTGTTTGCAAACCCGGTAATGCCTCCAAACTGGCGAAACTGTTTAAAGAAGTGATGGGTGACGGCAAGGAGTTCGTTAATGTGATGACCGATATGACAGGGCAATTCAACCGGGTAATAATGGTAAGCCAGTACAACGATCTAACCGCTTATGAAAAAAGCTGGGATGACTTTCAAAAAGATGAAGAAAAGATGAAAAAAATGAAAGAGAAAATGGCCAATTACACGGAGATGTATTTGACCGGTTCCCGTGAGATATATAAGGTGTGGTAAAAGCCCTGAACTACGTCAAGGCTTTTATCTATGCAACAAATTTACCACGGACTAATGCCCGTTTCAGGCGCATTGTCATCACTAAAAAACTGACCGGTGGGACCGTCGGCGCCAAACGTAGCTGCTTTTACTACACGGGCAGCGGCATCTGACACGGTTCCGGGACCGCTATGATTATTAAAATCGGTAGCGGTATAACCGGGATCAACCACATTTATTTTGAACCGGGTATCCCGCAGGTTATAAGCCATTACAATCGTATAAGCATTCAGGGAAGCTTTAGACGCCACATACGAAGCCGGCTTCACCTGGTAATGTTTCCACGAAGGATCATTTTGCAGGGTAAGCGAACCCAGCCCGGAGGTAACGTTAACGATCCTTGGTTCCGGCGATTGTTTCAGCAGATCTATAAACGCCTGAGTCACTTCTATCACGCCAAAAAAATTGGTTTCAAACACCTGTCTGAAAACGTTGATGTCGGCATCAAAACCATGTTGTGGCGAACCACCACTTATGCCTGCATTATTGATCAGCACATCCAGCGATTTGATCTTTTGTCCCAACGTGGTACGGGCAGCTTGTATAGACTCAATATTATCTACATCGATCTCTATAGGTTCTACCTGTTTTAATCCTTCCGACTGTAGCTGCTTCACAGCCTCCAGACCTTTTTGCCTGTCCCGGCAGCCCAGGTATACATAATATCCCTGCTGCAATAATTGCCTGGCAGTTTCAAAGCCAATGCTTTTGTTTGCTCCTGTAATCAGTACTGTTTTCATAATTTATTATTTAACAATACAAAACTACAGGGAGTCATTAGCCTGACTGTAACACATCCATCGGTGTTAATGGTACATTTTACGGATGCTGGCCCGGTATTCAGCCGGTGTGATGCCCGTTTCCCGTTTGAAGAAGCGGTTAAAGTAGGAGGCATCGGTAAAACCGAGGTCGAAAGAAATTTCTTTTAAGGAGTTGTTGGTATGAAAAAGCAGGCGACGGGCTTCCATCACCAGCCGGTCATGAATATGTTTGATAGCCGGTTTGCCGCTTTGCGCTTTCACTACCTCACTAAAATGCCCCGCAGAAATATTAAGTTGTGTGGCATATTCGCTTACTTCATGCAACTCACGGAAATGCTCATTTATCTTTGCCTGGAATTTCTGTAACAACAATTTTTCTGCCGAAGTATCATTGCTCTTAAACTGCTCATTATACAAACGGCTTAAATAAGTAAGCAGCACCGTGAGATACGCGCCCAGCATCCGTTGCTGCCATTCACCGGGGCGCCGGTACTCCGCATTGATCTTGCTCAGCATGTCTTCCACAAAATTTACATCAACCTCAGTAAGCAGCAGTTCATGGCCATTGTGCGGATTTTGAATAAGCGGTAAATTACTCAATGTTGGGTTTTCCAAAAAGGACAAAAAATCACTCGTAAAAGCAATCCCAGTGCTCCATAACTCTTTAAACTCCTCTTTTACTATGATGTTATGGGGGCTTGAAAAATAGATCCTGTTATCCTGAAGTATATAGGGTGTCATATCGATCCATTGACGGGTGCCGCCGGCCCGCCTGAGGAAAATAATCAGGTAATGGTTCTTTCGGTGTGGAATAAGCAGTTCTGACTGCTCGGGCAGGCTGCCTTCAAAATTATACACTTTAAAATGCCTGTTACCGGTAAACCCCTCCGGCTCTATAAAATATACGGGCACCTGCTGGTTGGAACTGATTGACATTCCTCAAAATTAGCATTTTTGTTTATTCAATATCGCCACAGCCCTTGCCGGTGCGGCATCCGCCTGTTCTATTTTTAAAGGCAGGCATACCAGCTGGAATATTTCACCGGTGAGCAGATCAAGATTCGTGAGGTTTTCTATAATGATCAGTTCTTTTCCAAGCAAAATTTTATGATTGGGGTATTGCAGCGAATCGATCTCATCGGGCGAAATGGCATCGAAACCTACACCCTTAATGGGTAACTGGGATAACCAGGTTGCCGCCGCTGTAGAAAGAACAGGGTAATCTGACAGGTACTGCGCCGTTTTCCATTTTTTCGACCACCCGGTGCAAAACAACACGAAATCCACCTGTTCCAGGTCCCTGGCATGCGCCTGCAGAAGATCAATGGAAATCTCATTTTGATTCAATGCCCGGCAATCGACTATGAACGCTGTGCCAGTAAATGTATCCGGTGCAAACTGGTCGAGTGTTTTTCCACCCTCGATCATATGGTAGGGAGCGTCTATATGCGTTGCATGATGGGAATTCAACACCAGACTCATTTCAGCAAAGCCCTCGTGCTGCACCGTACTGAGTTGCTTTATTTGCGGTTGCGCAGTTCCGGGGTACACGGAGATATTGTTATTTATCGAATGCGAAAGATCGATAATTGTTGTTTGAGTTGATTGAATAGTCATTCATTATTTTAATTGTGCAAAGATATCACGAAACAACAGGATACCGAACCCCCAACTTCCATTGACGCAGGGAAAAAATATGCAATGTATAAGCCAGCGGCACCAGCAGTCCGGGCAGATAAATAAATGGAAATGTGGTTATCAGGGAACTGTCGGGCCCGTTGTGAAAGGCACGGAGCGGGGTAGGAAGGGATAATGCGGAGACAGTAACTACATTCACCAGCAACACAAGACCGGCAATATTATACAACAGGGCTACAACTGGCGGCCAGGTCTTCTTTACGTAACAATAATAGCCTACCGGATAAGCGAACAAACCGGTGAGGATGTCGAAATTGCGGCCTTCAAAACTCATCTGCGTGGGCAGTGATCCATTGCGCACGAGTATCCATAACCCTATTTCAACCAAAATGCGGAATGACTGCAGCCAGATCAGCCATTGGGGTTGGACTTGCTGTAAAAACTGTTTGCCTGCACGGGAGCTGATAAAGAAAAGCACCACGGGTAAAGGCGTCAAAAGCGCAATAGTCAACCTGGGTGGTACCCGGGAGAAATCGCTAAAAAAGCCACGTACCGAGAATATACCGAGCAGCAGGAGCCAGGCGGTGAGCAAAACGGCTGTTGTGCGAAATGTGGATCTTGCCATAATTGAAACATTTGAGAACCTAAAGTTCCGTAGGATGTGCCGTTTGCCCCATAACCAAAATTGCTATTTTGTGCCGAGCCGGTATTGAGTAGGGTAGAGTCCCATCTTTTGGTAAAACAGCCGGCTGAATGACTGGCTATTATCAAAACCCAACAGTGCTGCCAGATCTGCTATTGACATCCCGGAATTAGTGAGTAAAGCCCTGGCTTTTTCAATGCGAAGCTGCTGAATATATTGATAGGGCGACAAGCCATAAGCCGAACGGAATAATCGTAAAAAATGATATTTGGACAAACAGGCTTCCGCGGCAAGCTGGTCAAGGTTTACTTCACCACAAAAACCCAAACGCAACACATCCATAGCGCGGGAAAGGCGTTTGTACAATTCAACCCGCGTAGCCTTACGAACAGGAGGCAGTTGGTTTACGATCCGGCCAATGTGCTGGTGTTGCAGTAAATGATAAGACAAGAGAGCAGTGAGCTGTTCTTCAAACCGGAGTTTGTTAAAGCCTGTTTCTTTATGGGAAGTCAGGATCGCCTTGACAAGGGCATTGAAAGTGATATCCCGGCGGTGCAGCTGGTTAAAGAATAAAACAGGCGACAATTGTTTTTGGGTACCTGCATCCAGGATCTTATCTGCCGGCGTTACCAGTGAATTCAGCACCGATTCGCTGAAAAATTCCCCGAAATGGATATTAAACGTTTCCGTATCGCCGGCATATTCTTCCACCTGCAGGGTATATAATTGCGAGCGGTTGCTTACAAAATAATTGTCTTCATCGATGCGGGTCGTCTGCCGCTCCACACTGCACAAACTATTACCCCGGAGATTCAGAAAAAAAGAAAACGGTCCTTTGATGGCAGGGCGAAAGCATTCCCGAACCTTCGTATGAATGATCACACTGGGAAAACCCTCACTATCGAGCGGAAGATTACCCCAACCCAACCGGTTGTTAAACCCCTGGGCTATCTGGCTTTTAAGCCAGGTTAGATCGGGAAATTCGTGGAAGATCATTGCTGTTAAGGTACAACAAAGTGAGGTAAGCATTTAATAAATTAATATTCATACCGCCATAAACAGATGGCCTGAACTTTGTTAATTTCGCTCCGCTATCTTTAATTAATAGAACATATGGTTAAAAGAACATTCGCTGCCCTGCTTGGTTTTATAATTAGCTTTTCAATACATGCACAGGAACTTACTCCGCAGGAGATTCAACTTGACAAAAAGCTGAGCATCTTAAAAAATGAGTTGCTGGTAAAAGCCAGTCAAAATAAACTGGCGATATATAGCAGCTCTTTTACGCAGCTTAGACCTTTTATCGAGTCATCCGCCCTGTATAAATTATTCCAATCGATGCCTAAGGGTGGTCTGCTGCACTGCCACAATGGTGCTATAGTAAATCCAAACTGGCTAATTGGCACAGCTGCTAAATACAATAATTGTTACGTGTATACCGGCAAAGGCGACAACAAATTCATTTATGGGCAGTTGGCTGTTTTTACAAAAGGTAGGGCGCCGAAAGATTTTTTGCCATTGCAACAATACCTGAAACGCGATAAAAATGCCGCAGGCAGTATATTTAAACTGCTTACTTTGAACAGAAGTGATCTGTCTGATTATATGGATACGTGGGTTGAGTTTGAAAAACGTTTCAAACGGATAGGAATGTTGGTGGCTTATCGTCCCTTCTTTAAGGAATATTTCCAGGAAGCATTTTATGAGCTTGTCAGGGACAACATTCAACATGTGGAGATCAGATACGGTTTTGGTAAACTGTTTGATGAAAAGGATGACAATTATCCAGCAGATACGGCCATCAGTGATTTAAAGATGATTGTTGCCGAAATACAAAAGACATACCCTGCCTTTACTTTAAAGCTTATTTATTCCAGCTTTAAATTTCTGGACACTACAGCGGTTTCACAAGATCTAACAGCCGCTTTTCTGTTAAAGCAAAAGTATCCGGAGCTTATTTCGGGTTTTGACCTGGTGGCTGACGAAGCAACCAACCATACCGTTGGTTATTATGCCCCTGTCTGGAACTCTCTCCCTGCGCTCGAAAAACAATATGGCATTACCATGCCACTGTATTTACACGCAGGGGAGAGCAGCACCACTGCAAACACCAACCTGGTGGATGTGCCTTTTCAGTTTAACAGGCGAATAGGGCATGGGTTGAACCTGGTGTATTTTCCAGACATTATGCAACGGGTAAAAGCAGCCGATAATTTAGTGGAAGTGAGCCCGATCAGCAACCAGGAGCTGAACTATGTAAGCGACCTGAGAAATCACCCGGCAAGGGTATTAATAGCCAATGGCGTACCGTGTTCTATTAACAGCGATGATCCGGGCGTATATGGGTATGATGGGCTAAGTTATGATTTCTGGGTAGCCTTTATGGCCTGGGACCTGGATGTAGCGAAGCTAAAAAAATTGATTACCAACTCAATTATATATTCCTCATTATCTGAAGAAGAGAAAAAAACAGCGTTGACACATCTCAGTAAAGAGTGGAACAATTTTGTAGTAGCTGCATACAGGTTATAACTTTCTTTAAAGCATTCAAGGTGTGTGGGTATTGATGGCTATTGTGTATAAGTACCAATGGAAATAGAAAAAAATTCCATTAAATTTATCATGGTACTCATTATTTACCATTAAATCAAATTCTACACATGAGAAAGTTCTTACTCTTCGCAACAGCAATGTTGTGCGGTATAACATTGCTGGCCCAGGATTACTGGAAGCCACACACCGATGCCGCCAGGATCAATACCGACAAAGCCATCGCCCGGCTTGCTTTTCCAACAAATTTCAAACTATTTGATCTGAATTTTACGCCTTTGCGGAATGAAGCATTCAAAGCCGTCAGTAAGGCTGCCCGTTCAACCATTATCTCTCTTCCTAACGCAGACGGACAAATTGAACAGTTTGAAATTGTCGAAGCGTCGAATTTCGAACCCGCCTTACAGGCTAAATTTCCTGAAATAAGGGCCTTTTCAGGAAAAGGCATTAGCGACAGATCCGCCACCCTGAAGCTGAGCCTCTCGCCGCAGGGGTTGCAGGCAATGGTTTTCCGCACGGAAAAAGAAACCGAATTTGTAGAACCTTATTCTGCCGACCACACTGTTTACACCGCTTTCAAAAAACAACCAAAAACTTTACCATGGAAGTGTTCTACTCCTGAACAAAAAATGGCAACAGATTTAAGCAATCAGGTAAATGCCTCACCGGCAAGGTCAACCGGCGATTTGAAAACAATGCGGCTGGCCCAATCGGTCACCGCCGAATACTCCAATTATTTTGGGGCCACCAGTGCGTCACAGGTATCATTGGTGCTGGCGGCGGTGAATGCTACGCTTACACGCTGCAATGGAGTGTATGAAAAGGACCTGGCACTCCACCTGAACCTGATCGCAGCAACTACCAATGTGTTTTATTACAATCCTTCCACCGATCCTTATTCAGATGCCAGCACAGGCGCAGGCGGCGCCTGGAATGGTGAGTTACAAAGCACGCTGACCTCCGTGATCGGCGCCGCGAATTATGATATCGGCCACCTGTTCGGTGCATCAGGCGGTGGCGGTAACGCCGGTTGTATCGGTTGCATTTGTGTCGATAATTCAAAGGGAAGCGGTTTTACTTCCCCTGCCGATGCCATTCCGCAGGGCGATAATTTCGACATCGACTATGTGGTGCATGAAGTAGGGCACCAGCTGGGCGCCAACCACACTTTCTCCATGAGCAATGAAGGTACCGGCGTTAATGTAGAACCAGGTTCGGGTATAACTATTATGGGTTATGCCGGTATTACCAGCCAGGACATTGCGCCACATTCGATAGATATCTATCATGCCGCTTCCATTGCGCAAATACAGTCTAATCTTTCCGGAAAAACCTGTCCCGTAACAACAAGCATTGCCGGCACTAATGCCACCCCGGTTGCCAATGCCGGCAGTAATTATACCATTCCCATCAGCACGCCTTTCGCGTTGACCGGTTCTGCTACAGATGCCAATGCAGGTGACGTGCTTACTTATTGCTGGGAACAAAACGATAATGCTTCTTCCTCACAAACAGGCGCCAGCAGTGTGGCCAGCGCAACCAAAGCATCCGGCCCCAACTGGATCTCATTTGCGCCCAGTACTTCACCAGTAAGGTATTTTCCCAAAATGGCGACTATTCTTGCCGGTGGTTTAGTGTCAGGCCCATTGTCAGGCGGCGATGCGGGCGCCAATACCGAAGCGTTGAGCTCGGTTTCAAGAACCCTGCACTTCCGGTTAACAGTTAGGGACAATGCCCCTTATAGTTCTACCGCACCTGTAAGTGTTGGGCAGACCAACTTTGCGGATATGACGGTAACCGTTACCAATTCATCAGGGCCTTTTTCGGTAACATCACCTAATACAGCCGTATCATGGGCCGGCGGTTCATCACAAACCATCACGTGGAATGTTGCCAGCACCACCGCATCGCCGGTTAGTTGCGCCAATGTAAAGATCTCTATCTCTACCGACGGGGGCACTACATTCAGCACCCTGGTGGCCAGCACGCCTAATGACGGCAGTGAGGTGGTCACCATTCCCAACACACCCACTACCACAGCAAGAATAAAAGTGGAAGCTATAGGAAATATCTTCTTTGATATTTCCAATACCAATTTCACTATTGGTTCCGGCTCAAGCTGTAGTTCACCGGGAGGTTTAACGGCATCCGCAATTACTAATACATCAGCCACAGTAGCCTGGACGGCCATAAGCGGCGCCACATCGTACGATGTAGATTATAAAGCCAATACATCTTCTACCTGGATCAACGCGGCAACAGGTACATCAGCTACTTCTGTTGGCTTAACAGGCCTTACCTTAGGCACGCTGTATGATTACCGGGTAAGAACCAATTGTGCCAGTGGCAGCAGTGCGTATTCAGCCGCACAGTTTACTACAACAGGCAGCACAACCTGTGCAAGTACGTTGGATAATTCAACCAATGGAGCCATCTCCGGCGCCGCCACCATTCCATTCAATACCAATGTTACTGGTCTTATTAGTCCAAGCGGTGATGTTGACAATTATAAATTCGTGATCACAACCGGCGGTACTATCACCATTACCCTGGGCACCCTGCCGGGCGATTATGACCTGAAACTGCTGAACAGCGCAGGTACACAGCTCGCCATTTCACAGGCAGGGGGCACCACCAGTGAAAGTATCAGCAGAACCATGACTGCAGGCACCTATTATGCCCAGGTATATGGCTACAATGGAGCCAACAGCGCCAGCACATGTTATACCTTAAAGGTGCAATTAGGTACGGCCAGCCGTATGGCAACTGATGTTATTACCAGCAATGTGCAGAAAGTGGAAGTTTTCCCGAACCCTGCCACCAATGTAGTGAACCTAAACCTTACAGGTTTCACCGGAAAATCAGATGTAAGTCTGTTTGATGTGAATGGCCGCGTGGTACTGACCCGTTTAGTAAGCACGGTTAACTCGCAGTTTGATATTTCTGCATTGCCAAAAGGTATATATATGATGAGAATTAAGAATGACGGAAAGGAAGTGAAAATGACGAAGATCATTAAACAATAACGGCAATTTACTATAAGCAAAAGGCGCCCCGATGAGTCGGGACGCCTTTTTACATAATCTTTTATCAGGTGTTAATCACCATCACCATCATTATCATTCTTCTTTACATAATACTGGTCCTGGTTTTCATAAAAATGGGCCAGGTCTTCTTTAGCCGTAGCTATCGCCTTTACTTTATCTTCATAATAAAGTTTGCCTATTGAATACTGGTAGGCGTTTGCCAGTTGTCTTGATCTTCCTTTTACTTCCGGATCGTCCTTGTGCGCTTCCAGTTTCTTCATCCTGGCAATAAGTCCCAGAACCCTATTACTGCCCAGGTTATCGATAATCTCAGGCGCTTTGTATCGGTTCTCAATGATTTCATTACAAAGTTCTACTGCAGCCAGGCGTAAAACGCGGTCGCCCAGTAATTCTATCTTCTTGAAAATGTGTTGTTGCTCGGTCATAAATTTTTATACAACTGAATTTCAACGCAATATAAGAAATTCGGCTAATTGTTATTATTTCTTTTTTTACTGGATGGCGGAGGGTAGCTGTTGATCTATTTTGCTATGACTTTTAATGATGCTCCTGCTGAAATTCATATACTACTGGTTAAATTTTCCCGTGATTAACCGGGATGATGATTGAACCAACAAATACAAAACTCGTCACCGTCAGTAGCGAACCGGCAAAAAAAGCCTCCCCCCGGCTGAGCCGGGGGGAGGCTTCTATATTTCATTTACCAATAAGGCTATTGTGAATACCCGTCGTTTTGCTTCAGCTCCGCACCGGTATTCTGTGTTATTTCGGTTGAAGGTATGGGCCACAGATTATGAAACGACTCAATGCTCTGTCCAGATTTGGGGTTGAACCGTTTGTCGCGATCGGCTAATAATCCCAAACGGGTAAGCGTAACAGCTCTGAATTCTTCCAGATACAACTCCCGCAGGCGCTCATCCAGGATATAATCCATATTCATTTCCGCAGCTGTAGCTGGTGTGGCATTGGCCCGGTTTCTCAATACGTTTATATCATCCGCTGCTTTCTGGGGTTGAGATTTTGCCAGATAAGCCTCGGCCCTGAGTAAATAAGTTTCTGCCAGGCGGGCCATATATTTTTGTATAAACAATTTTGAAGCGCCATTGAGCAGAAACCCGCCAAACGGGTTGGTCAGGTTAGTTTGCACGGCCGGGCCGGCTACTGCAACAAAGTCGCCCGCCGAGGGTGAGGCCTTTCTGATTACGGGATAAAAATTACGGATGGTGTCCCTGAAATCGGCAGGTAATGTTTTATCCTTATAGCCATCTTTCACATACCATTTGCCGTAATCGGGCGAGGTTTTAGGAACACCGGAAATACGGATATCCCTTACAATATTGTACGATGAATTACGAATATCGCCTGGCGTCCATATTTCATAGAGGAAATGGGAAGTAGGCCGGATCCAGCCAACACCATTTGAAGAAATACTATCTACAAAGCTTCCGTTATACAATACATTTTGCTTGGCTTTTGATTGCGTTTCCGTTATTCTTAAACCGCCTAAACTGGGCACTATCGCCCAGGCTGTTTGATCGCCCACGGCCGCCGGATTATTTAAAGCCGTTTGAATTACCAGCAGCCCTTCGTGGTTGCCTGTGCTGTAATTTTGATTGTTGTATTCAAACAGGTCACGATATACATCGCCCGGCGTAGTGGCCCTTCTTCCAAAACGGTTTGTCATCAATGACACCCCGGAATAACCGATCACACTGGACGCGCTGGCGATGGCGCCATCATAATCTTTCAAAGAGATCAATACTTCGGTGAGCATGTGTTGCGCGATCTGTTTGTTCACCGTTCCATCGCTTACTTCATTGATGTTCTTTAATAAACCTATTGCCTGCTGCAGGTCATTCTTGCATTGCTGGTATACTTCATCCCGGGAAGCACGTACATAATCATACCGGGGTTCAGTGAGTTCGTTCAGCTCAATAGGCACCCCGCCAAATAAGTTCGCCAGTATTTTGTATGAATACGCTCTGAAAAACAACGCCTGGCCCAGGAAGCTGTTCTTATCGGCATCAGCCAACTGCGTGGCGTTGGGCACCCGGGCAATGATCAGGTTGGCGTTGGTGATGATCTTATAATATGCGGTCCAGATGTTTTGCGGAATAAAATAGCTGGGTACCATGGTTGCCTTATAGGCATTCAGTTTTGCCGCCGGGTCGTAGTCGGTTGCATTAAAGGCAAAATCAGTAGCATAGTACAAGCCAAAATAGGTATCGAGGTTGATATTACCCATGTAAATATTCCTGACACCATTATAAACATTATTGATGGCCTGCTGAAATTGTGCGCCCGTTTGCAGAGAATTATCCGGTGTGTAGATCGACAGTGGTTCTTCGTCCAGAAAGCTTTTCTTACAGGAGAACAGTACCGTTCCGAATGTAAGAAGATATATGCTTAATAATACTTTTTTCATGTCTTACAGTTTTAAAGCCCTTACAATGTTAAGTTGATTCCCAAAGAGTAATTTTTCATCACAGGGTAGCCATTGGGGTCTAAACCCAATCCTCCGGGAATCCTTTGTCCAAGTGATGTCCGTTGACTGGCCGACGGATTGGCTTCCGGATCCCAGCCATCCCATTTGGTAATGGTCAGCAGGTTTTGTGCATTCACATATACACTTAAAGCTTTTATTCCTTTTATCCGCCGAAGAAAGCCATCCGGTACACTATAAGTAAGCGTTACATCCTGCAGGCGAACAAAACTTCTTGACATATAAGGCCAGAAATTCTCGCCCATGGTTGCCACATAAGCTGCGATGCTTCTGTACGTGGCATTCGGGTTATTGGGTGTCCAGTAGTCGAATACGAAGCCATTGTTATTCCTGATGTTATCAGGATTTTGCAACATGGCGCCCGGTTTGCCGAGATAGCCGTTCTTGCCGCCCTGAATAGAATTGACAAAGAACTTTAACTGAAGGTTTTTATACGTAACACTGTTTGAAATGCCAAAACTGTATGAAGGATCGAGTTTTCCTAATATTTGTTTATCGTCGGTTGTAATTAAATTGTCCTTTTTAACGTCTTCGATCTTGTATTGTCCCGGTTTAAAACCCTGTGCGGCCAGGGTGGAAGGAATATCATCGCCAATCTGGTACATACCGGTGATCTTGTAATCATATACTACCCCATAAGGCTGACCGATAAAGAAACTCAGGATGGGATCTGCGCCATTGATGAGGTCTTTACCTGTGCCGTCAATATCCAGCACCTTATTCCGGTTCCTGAAGAAATTAACCGTTACATCCCATTTGAAATGTTGAGTAGAGATGGGAACGCCTGTGATATTAAGTTCCTGACCTCTGTTTTGAATTTTACCGATGTTGATGAGGTAAGAAGAAAATCCGGTTATCGTTGGCGTGGCCCGGGCGTTCAGCAGGTTCTTTGATTGCGAGAAATAGATATCCAGCGAACCTGAAAGCCGGTTATTGAATAGGGCGAAGTCAATACCGGTATTGGTAGAATTGGTGGTTTCCCATTTTAAATTCGGATTGGGTTGCTGCGACAGATAGGAGCCAAGCTGCGCATTGCCCGAGTTGCCGAACAAGTAGCCATTAGCCAAGCCAACGCTCATTTGAGAGATGGTTTGATACCTGCCTACGGTTCTGTTACCGGTAGACCCGTATGACACCCGCAGTTTAAGATCGTTTATCCATGATAAGGGTTGAATGAAATCTTCTTTGCTCACCCGCCAGGCAAAAGCAAGAGAAGGGAAGGTAGCAGTTTTGTTCCTGCTCGAAAAACCGGAGAAACCATCCCGTCGCACCGTACCGGTAAGAATGTATTTTCCATCGTATGAGTAAGAAGCCCGCGCCATTTGATACAACGCCTGTTCTTTCCACGGCAGAATGGAAGCGTCGTTGGAGGTGGTCAACCGCGATGCATCGCCCACATCCAATCTGTTGTATGACAAGGCGCCGTTCAGAATGCCAGAGGCCGATGTACTGGAACCATCATGCTTGTTTACTTCTGCACCATACAGCAACGTAACATCTACGCCATGTACGCCAAACTCGCGTTTATAGGTCAGGATATTATCTATCGTTAGAAAGTAATCGGTCATATAGGTTTTATAGGCCGTTGCTTCAACAGTAGGCGCGTTGTAATTAAACCTATTATAATAAATATAATTGTTCCCGAAATTCACCCGGTAATTTAGTCCCTTTACATGGGGGATGTCTACACTGGCATATACATTACCAATGAAGTTGAGGTTCCTGTCCAAATCCTGCGATCTTTTCAGGATCTCGATAGCCGTTGGCGTGGTGGTGTTTGCATAATAGGTGAGCATCTGGCCTGTTGCAGGATCAAATGGCAGGGTGTAAGGCTTCAGGTACATGATATCGGAAAAGGTGGGAGATACGCCACTGTAATCGTTAATAGATACGCCCGTTTGCGCACCGATGGTCAGCCAGTCCAGCACCTTTGTATCAATGTTCAGCCGGATGCTGTGTCTTCTGTAATTATCATTCAGGACCAGGTTCTTTTGATCAAAATAACCGTAGCCAAAATAGAATTTGGTTTTCTTTGATCTGCCGCTGACGCCAATGGAATGATTCTGGATGCGTGGGCTCGAGTTGGTAAGTAACTTCCACCAGTCTGCCGTATAGCCGTTTTTATAATTGCCGGCTTCCACGGCGGCCAGTTTAGTACTGGGATCCCAGTTAGGGTTCATTTTGGTGGGGTCGTTCGGGTCCCGGCTTTCAGACAAATACCAATCGCCCAGTTTTTGGATATACTGCGCACCGGTCATGGGCTTCATTTCTTTTTTGGTCATTTCCTGAATGGAATACGAACCGGTATAATCAACCGTTATTTTGTCAAGCCCGCTGGCGCCGCTTTTTGTAGTAATAAGCACAACGCCGTTCGACGCCTGGGAGCCATATACGGCAGCGGCGCTTGCATCTTTCAACAGGTCGATGCTTAGAATGTCTGCAGGATTAATGGAAGTAAGCGTTCCCCGGTATATCAGCCCGTCCAGTACGATCAGTGGAGCGGTAGTTCCGGAAATAGAATTCCGGCCGCGCACCATCAGTGTGGGGTCGCTGCCCGCTGTGGTTGTTTGCCCAACAGTAAGCCCCGGAACGGTTCCTCTTAAAGCCGACATCACATTCGAGTTGGGCGATTGCTTCTGCACCTGTAAGTTAGCCTTCACTACCGCACCGGTAACATCCTGGCGTTTTCGGGTGCCATAACCAACCACTACCACATCGCCCAAAACAGCGTCACTGAGTTTTAGGTTTACCGAAAGCTCTGATTGATTCCCAATAGTAATTTCTACCGGGTCAAAATTTATGGCGGAAATTTCAAGCACTTCACCTTCCGCCACCTCAATGGTAAAGTGGCCTTCATTATCGGTGCTGGTACCCCTGGTTGTATTTTTTACCTTTATGGAAGCCCCGATAACGGGCGAGCCACTCTCGGCACGCACCACCCCGGTAACTCTTTTATATTTTGCGCTGGCAATAAATGGTTGATTGGAAAGTGTGATCACCACCTTGTAACTGGGGATCAATTTCCAGTTCAAATGGGTGCCATTAAACAGCGCAGAAAGTGTTTGGTTGATCCCCGCATTGTCGAGATCAATTGTAAATCGCTGGTTAGCGGGCAGGTCGTCGCTGCTGTAAAAAAACCTGAATTTAGTCTGACCTTCAATTTTCTTAAAGATCTCCTGCATACTTCCATTAACCACTTTAAGATTAATGGTCTCCTGCGCATGGTTTTTAGCCGACACCTGTAAAGCCAGAAAAACAAATACCGTGGATAGTCTCATAAGCAGTTTAATTTTCCGTAAGCATAAAAAGGCCCTTACAGAAAAAAAGCAATCGCTAATTTTCATAATTTTGGTTGGTTTTAAAAGACTAAAATTCGTTTGAAACTAAAAGTGGGGGATGTGGCGACATTCCTCACTTATTTTACCAGTAAGCCTGGTACTTCATAGGCGCATGGTTATATTAATAAATGGTAATTTGTTTGTTGTTAATGGTATATTGAAATGGCTTGATCATTTGTAAGATCTTCAAAATTTCCTCCGCGCTGCCTCCGTCATAAACGCCTGTGTATTTATACCCGCTTACTCCTTTATTTTTAAACTCAATAGTTACATCAAACTGCCGCTCCAGGTCCATTGCTATTTCTGAAAATGGTTTATCATAAAAAGCCACCTTGTCGTTCATCCAGGAGGTTTCAACGATAACACTATCCTGAAATTTTATGCTTGTCAGTTCAACCTTTTTATTTCCGGCATCAGGTGTTATTGTCGCATCGCCTTCAGGCTCTTTCTTTACAATGATCTTGTCAGAGGGTTTCAACAAAATTTTATGTTGTGCATCTGCATGTAAGGTCAATTCAATGCTGCCTGTCAGCAACGCGGCTTCCATCCGTTGTTCATTTGAATAGTTGCGTACATTGAATTTGGTGCCCAGCACTTTAATATCCGCCTCATCCGTATGAACAATAAAAGGAACATTCACATTATGGGTTACTTCAAAATATGCTTCCCCGGTCAGAAATACCTCGCGGGTTGTTTTGCCAAATCCTTCCCCATAACTAACCTTACTTTTTGCATTCAACCGCACAATGGACCCATCGGGGAGGGTCATGGTTGACCTTGAATCCCGGCCTGAGGCAACTATCGTTTGCTTATTGCCAGCCACCCGCTTATTCTCATGTAACAATAGCCACGCCAGTCCCAGCACAATAATAGCAGATGCGGCCACCAGCGACCACTTTAATGATCTTACCACTCCCTTCGTTGTTGCGGGCGAAGGCGCCGGGTACATTTTCGCCTGGTGAATAGCATACGCGGTGTCAATTTCCCTATCTGACATTTCAGACGAATGCGTTACTATTTGATTATAAAACAATTGCAACTCCGGATGGCGCTGCAGCAGGGACTCCAGTTCTTCCAGTTCCGAGGCATCACATTCCCCGGCCAGTTTACGGCCCAGTAAATCGTAAAATCTATTTTCTACAGATGGATGCATATTATAATTGGATAGACGTATAAAAAGAAGGGTGCCGTGAATGGCCAAAAATTATTTTTTTTCGGTCAGGTACGCATCCAGGGCGGTGCGGATCTTTTTTAGCGCATGGCGCATATGAGTTTCCGCCGTATTGAGGGAAATATCAAGCACTTCGGTCACCTGTTTATAAGCCAGGCCCTGCTCTTTCACCAGCCGGAACACCAGCTGCGATTGCGTAGGCAATCCGCGAATTGTTTTTCGAATAAATTCTTCCAGCTCGGCCCGGGTGTATACATGCTCAGGTGAGTTTTTGTCAATTATATCTTCCTGGATGGTATCTGAGATGGAAACGGTAGCAATGGCACGTTTTTTCTTTCTTAGCGCATCATAGGCCTTATTGCGGGCAGCAGTAAACAGGTAAACGGTTAGGTTGTCGACATGGGTCAGGCCTTCGCCCATTGTCCAAACCTTCAACATCACTTCGGAAACAACCTCTTCTGCATCCTCTTTATTGTTGAGAATGGCAGTACAAAAGCTTAATAAAACAGGATAAAAATGATAGAATAATTTCCTGTAAGAATCTTCGTCCTGCAAATAAGACATTTTTTCCTGCAAGATCAATATCTCCTGGGCGCCAAGTTTCACTATTCAACTATAAGTTAAGTTGTCCGCAATATAAACTTAAAACAGAATTCATCAGCAATAAAAGCAATATTTTCAACCCCATACATCTTGTGTTTGCATATTATTCATTCATTTTGGCATTATTAGAATTGCTGCCATTATACTCAGCGTTTGAATTTTGTAATATTGCCATATGAGCAGGATCAAATCAATGAACGATTATTATAAGGTCAATTTTAATTGGATACCGGATCATATTCAGAAAGAAATAGGCCGTTTTAATGTATTCAGGTTAGATGATTTTGTTCGAAAGCATTACAAACCCGTTCCTTTTGGAAGAAAAGATTATTACAAAATAAGTTTGATCATTGGAAAGAATAAAGTGTATTATTCCGATAAGGTGTTTGAAGTAAAAAAGCATGCCTTATTGTTTTCTAATCCCCAGGTTCCTTATAATTGGGAAAATACAGATAGCGAACAAAGCGGTTATGTTTGTGTTTTTTCTGCTGATTTCTTTTATCAATTCGGTAACCTGAAAAATTATACCGTATTTCAACCTGGCTTTTTACCTGTATTGGAATTGACGACAAAACAGGTCGAAAAAGTAAAACAGGTGTTTGAGCAAATGATCATTGATCTCAATTCTACTTACATACATAAATATGATGCATTGAGAAACAGGGTGTTTGAGATCGTGCATTTTATCTTGAAAACCCAGCCTGCTTTTAATGCAACCGAACAAAAGACAACTACTTCCTATAAAAAAGCGGTGCTTTTCCTGGAATTGTTAGAGCATCAATTC
>NZ_JBJMLX010000571.1:0-3475 GCF_045805085.1 Niastella sp. | reverse complement strand
GCCGTTCAGGTTAATACTATTGGCGCCCTGGCCGGTGCAATTCCAGGTAAAGTTGTAGAACGGCTGACCCAAACCGCCAGGTGCGGTAGTATTGGTAGTGTAGCCGATGACCGAACAGGTAGAACCTGTATTCCAGGTGGCTGTAGGTATTGTACCCGCAGCTGTTGTATAGTTGTGCTCATAGGTGCCTCCGGTACTAAATGCCAGAGAAGTGGCAGTGCTTGTAAGGGTGGCATTATTCTCCAGCCGTAAGAATCCTGCAACGGTAACATTGCCCGTTGCATTGATGGTAAGGTCGGTCCCGGTGCCATCTGCTACATCAAGCCGTTGGCCGCTGTTAACCGAAATGCCACCTCCGGCGTTGACAGTCGTTTGATCAATGGTCACAGATGTTGCCACAGTTACTATATGTGTATTTTGTATAGTGATAGAACTGCTGTTTGCATTGGTTGGGGTAATAGCCGCGTCAAACCAGCTGGTACCATCATGTGATTCTTCCCAGGTAGTGGTTTGGTCCCAGTTGCCTGTTGTTTTTGACCGGAACAGATCTGTTGTTGCCGGCACTATACTGGTAACATTAAAGGTGTTGCTGGCTGGCGTGGCGGTTAATACGCCGTCGGAACCTGTAACAGTTACGCCTGTGCCTGTGGTTGAAAACACAGGGCTGAACGTAGCTACGCCTGCAACGGCAGCTGTACTGGGCGATGCGGCAGTAAAGGTTGATCCGGTAACGGCCAGGGTAATGGTAGACGTGTAGTCGATATCAAGATTATTATTGACATCAACTCCCCGGATAGTAAATGCCGGCGTCATGGGTGAGCCTACTGCTACATCGGTCAACGCCTGCGCACCAAATACTAATTGCGTGGCTATGACCTGCATCCTGTTATTAGTACCGGTCAAAGAGGAACTGGCGGTTGCAAAAGAACCAAACAAAGAACCAGCAGCATCTGCAGTGGCTCCCGTATTTGCAATCGCAAACTGGAGTCGCTGACCATCGGTAATGCCGGCTGTTTTAAAGGTCAGGTAAAGGCCCAGTGTTTTAGAACCATTGTCAGCAACCGGTACACCGGTTCCGCCATTCAACGTGTTGAACACAAGGGTTTCACCTGAGGCAGTTATTTCAGCTACTTTAGTAGTTCCATCAAACAAGGCGGCTTCCTTTACGGTATTGGCCCAGCTGGTTACCGTATTACCGGCGCCTTTTGAAATAGTTACAGTACTCAATATGGTTGACAGGTTATCAGCATCGGCTGAACCACCACCATCCTGTATATTAAACGACCAAACCCTGATGCCATCACTGGTGGTATTGATTGCCGAACCGGTCTTTGAATTAAAATCGATATTAGGGGTTTCATTACCTGCTGTAGTAATGCCTGATGCAGATGAAGCCACTACATTAAAGGGCGCGCTGGTGCCAGGTGTTAATGCATCGCCGCCATTGGTGGCGTCGAGCGTAGCTGTTATGGTTGCGCCTGTTCCCAAAGCTGACAACAAAACGCCACTCAGGGTAACAGAACTTTGTCCTGCCGGTATTGAACCCGAAGTGGTGCCACTAAGTGGCCCGGCAGCGCTGTTTGTACTTAAATTAAAGAATGTTTGGCTGGTTACATTCGAAGTAACATTTGATGCATTTTGTGATTGTATGGTAACCTGGAATCCTGCACCTGATATAACCGGATTAGGCACTATTGCCGTAACCGCAAATTGAGAGGGGCCGGCTACAAACGCATAATCTTTGCCTAAAGCAAAATACTGTGTGCCCGTTGTGAGGTCAGCCGGCGCAAAACTGGTTGATGAGGTAAAGGTGAACGGACTGGAGCCGCCACTATAGGTGGCAGAGCTCTTCACCCAGGAAGTTCCATTATAAAAACCGACAATAGGATTGCCGGTGCTGAAATCGGCCGTTGCTTCCCCGCTATTATATTGCGCTACCAGGGGGGCCATATTGCTGCCGCCCGCCACTGCTTCTGTTACCTGCCATCTCCTGTTCACCGCAAGGCTTGGATCAATCGCAGTAGTCACCGCCCCATCTACCACTATAATACCATACACATCTGAAGTGCCGGAATTGGTAAATGTTATCGGGTTGTAGGCACTGTTCCCTACCGGGAAATTGACCGCACTGCTCCCTACCGTTCTTTTCAATTGTCCCGTGCTATTGGTAACAATGTAAACTGATGCCGAAACGCCGCCCACTGCGCCTGCAAAACCAAGCGTTAAATTATTGGCGTCGAGTGTAAGACTGCTACTCAAATTGAGCCCAGTATTAACCGTAACAGCGCCGCTCAGGGAGGCGCCAGCAATATTTGAAATAGTGAGGTTACTATAAGTGCCGGCAACAACGGTTTGTGTAGCTGCCCCGGCATATATAAAGGTGCCGCCCCAGGTTTTACCTGAGGGTACAGGTGTGGCCCCTGTATTTGCCGTACTGATGGTGCCATTATTGGCCACCGTACTTAAAGTACCGCTCAAAACATTGGTTGCCAGATCAAGCGTTCCTCCTGCCGTAGTAGTCAATGTACCGTTTACAACCAGGCTGCCTTCGGTTGTTGTTACACCGCTTGTATTGCCCGTCGTTAAATTATTATAAGTACCAATGACAACAGTTTGCCCACCGGTCAATGCGTTATAACTGATGGTACCGGCCCAGGTTAGTCCTGATGGCAGCGGCGTAGCGCTGGTGTTGGCGGTGCTGATGGTGCCGTTATTGGTGATGGTGGTTAAAGTACCCCCAATCACGTTGGCTCCAAGGCTCAATGTGCCATTGGCAGTGGTTGTTAATATACCATTGATAATAAGGTTGCCTGCTGCCGTGTTAGTGCCGCTGGTATTGCCTGAAGTTAAATTGGTATAAGTGCCTGTAACTATGGTTTGATTGCCCGTTGTTGCATTGTAATTGATGGTGCCACCCCAGCTTGCTCCGGATGGCAATGGCGTAGCACTTGTACTTTGAGTAGAGATAGTGCCGTTATTGGTAATGGAGCTGCCGGTAAGTGTGAACGTGCTCATGCTGAGTGTTCCACCAGCACTATTGGCAATCATAGCTCCGTTGACAGAAACATTTCCATTGGCTGTATTGGTGCTGGAGGTATTGTTTAACGTAACATTAAAATAGGTGCCACCAACAAGGGTTTGTCCGCCGGTGGTGGATGTATAGAAAACATTATTGCCGCTTGCGGTGGCGTTTATGCTTGCAATAGCCGATGCAGCCCCGATATTGAGTGTAGCGCTGGCCGCTTGTGTCAATGAACCGCTGCCCGAAAGCGCTGTATTTACAGTAAGAGAATTATTATTGGTGAGCGCCACACCCGTGACGGTGACACTTGGGATTATAAATATTCCTGAAAGCGCCTGGGCATTGGTGTCGAAGGTATGAACACCTGTTCCGGCAGTAAAGGTTCCGTTATTGGTTATACCGCCCCTGAAAGTAACAGGTGAGTTGCCACTGTTATTCCATACTCCACCTGTG